>CALKYL010000296.1 GCA_938003515.1 uncultured bacterium | reverse complement strand
CCTGCCATGGACTCGCTGGCCGCGGCGCCGGCTGCGCCATCGGCGGCGTCGAGTTGCCGGCCGATGTCGAGGTGCGGGAACCGGGAGCGGACGACGTGTTCGAGAGCGAGGTGGGCACGCGCGAGGCGTGATTTGACGGTCCCCATCGACAGCTCGAGCGTCGCGGCCAGCTCTTCGTAGGACATCTCTTCGAGGTAGCGCAGCGCGAGGATCACGCGCAGCTTCGGGCTCAGCATCGAGATCGCCGCCTGGACCTGATCGCCGACCTCGTGCACGGCGGCCGCGTCGCGCGGGCCGGGCCCCTCGTCGACGACCCCGGAGGCGTCGTCGCCCTGGTCCAACAGCCGGGGCCAACGCCCGACGCGGTTGCGCCGCCGGTGGTCGATGCTGCAGTTGACGACGATGCGGAACAGCCAGGTGCTGAACAGCGAGGTGCCGCGGAAGGTCGCGAGCTTGCGGAACACCAGGGCGAAGCTCTCCTGCACGACGTCCAGCGCGTCGGGCTGCTTGCCGGTGATCCGAAATGCGATCCCGTAGACCCGTTCGCGATAGCGGTGGAACAGCGCCTCGAAGGCCTCCTCGAAGCCGTCCCGGTCCGGATGGCGGCACGCCATCACCAGGTCGGCATCGGGGTCGCGCAGGAGTTCCACGACATGAAGACGCGGCCGCGGCCGGGTCAGGTTCCGTCGTTCGTGGAGGATTTGTCCGAAAGTCCTTTCGAACACAAACTTGTGGGCTTCGCCCGTACGCAGCCCGCCTGCCGGCGCCGTTGCCCACCTCGCCCACGCGCGGGGCGCGCGATCGCGCCGACGCTCAATCGCCCCCGAGCAGCTCCGTCCCCCCCGCGATGGTCAGGATCCACCCGATGCAGTCCGGGCAGGTCACGGCGCACTCGAGCTCGTTGGCGTCCTCACAGGCCGCGTCGACCACCTCGTACACGACGCCGCCGGGCCCGCTCCCGACCTCCTCGAGTTCGATCACGCAGACCCGGTTCGGCTCGTGCCCCGTCGTCGCGGGAAGCGGGACCGGGGTGATCGTCTGCACGACGAAGCGGCCGTCGCCGAACGGGACCAGCGTCGAGATGTCGCCGTTCGCGTCGACCAGCTTGACGCCGCTCTTCAGCGCGCGGCCCGCGACCACCGACTCCGCCCAGATCGTGCACGGCAGCACCGCGGCGAGCACCGCGGGCGACACCATCGGAATCGACAGCTGCAGCCAGATGCCGTGCGTTTGCGTGACGCGTTCGCGAAACACGACGCCCCCGGCCGCGAGCGAATTGAGCGGCACGCGCAGGCCCGGCAGCCCCGGCATCTCGAGCCAGGTGTCGAACGACTGGATGCCGTTCGGCGTGCCGGGCACCGTGTTCGAAGGCGTCATCACGCGCAGGAACACGTGCATCCAGGTCCGCGGATCGCTCCCGCCGAGCGACGGGCCGGTCACGACCAGCCGCATCTGCTGGTCCTGCGGCAGGGGCGAGCTCTCGTGGCGCGGGCGCCCGCGTTCGACGACCTCGACGAAGTCGGGGATGTGGTCGCCGTCCGTGTCCGGATTCGCCGCGCTCGTCAACACCGCCCACTCGACGGCGTCGGGCAGGAAGTCCTCGTCGGCGTCGCATGTGGCGCCGTGGGCGCCACCGGTCGCACGGACCGGCTCTGCGGGTAGTCCCCAAGCCACCGCGGCGGTTGCGAGGCTGCCCGCGAGCAACGTTACGCAGATCTTGGGGTGCATGCCGGACGCTGGGGTCGCCAGGAGTAGCTCGGCGAGGGGCCCGAGTTGCAGGCAACCACGCTCGGATTGAACCACCTTCGACCGGAAGTGCAACCCGTCGGAGGGCCCGGACACCGCGGGGAAAGGCGCCCGAACCCACCCGCGGCCCGGGTCCGGCGCGCCGGTCGTCGGCCGTTGTCTTTCGCGTCTTGCCCCGATAAGACCGGTCCCCCCGTGCGCCCGTAGCTCAGTTGGATAGAGCGACGGTCTCCGAAGCCGTAGGTCAGAGGTTCGACTCCTCTCGGGCGCGCCAGCTTCGCCCGCCCGGCGGGCCGCCCCCCAGCGCGACCGGGGCGAGTTCCTCCCGGGCGGAAACGACCCGCCGAGCCGCTTGCCGACGCTGCACTACCGGATCGACGCCCGCACTCCCTGGTCGCGCGAGCTCGGGGTCGAACTCGCGTGGTCGCCCGACGCCGACACCGCGGCCGCCGAGCTGTTCCTGCCCTCGTGGACGCCGGGCAGCTACCTGATCCGCGAATACGCCCGGCACCTGTCGCGCGTCGAGGCGTTCGACGCCGACGACGGGCGTAGGCTGGCGTGCCGCAAGACCAGCAAGAACCGCTTCGAGGTCGAGCGGGCGGGCGCGCGCCGCATCGCGGTGCGCTACCGGGTCTACGCGCACGAGCTGAGCGTGCGCACGGCCGACCTCGACGCCTCGCACGCCTATTGGAACCACGCCTGCGTGCTGCTCTGGCCGGTCGACCGGCCCGAAGCCGACGCCGAGATCGAGGTGCTGGCTCCGCCCGGTTGGACGGTCGCGTGCGCGCTGCCGTCGCGCGGCTCGGACGACGCGACCACCCTCGTGGCCGAGGACCTCGACCACGCCCTCGACGCACCCGTGCTGGTCGGTCGGCCACAGCGCATCGAATGGCAGGTCGACGGCGTCCCGCACGCGATCGTGCTCGACGGCCTCGACGGGATCGAACCGCCGGCGTCGCTCGCGAGTGACCTCGAACGCATCGTGCGACGCGCGGCCGCCGTGTTCGGCGGCACGCCGTGCTACGACCGCTACCTGTTCCTCGCGCTGTTCGCCGACGAAGGCCACGGCGGCCTCGAGCACCGCGATTCGTCGACGCTGCTGATGGCGCGCACGGCGCTGGCCGACGAGCGCGGGTATCGCGAGTTCCTCGGGCTCGCGGCGCACGAGCTGTTCCACGCCTGGAACGTCAAGCGCATGCGGCCGCAGGAGCTGTGGCGCTACGACTACGAGCGGGAGAACTACACCGGCTTCTTGTGGCTCGTCGAGGGATGGACCGCCTACTACGACGACCTGCTGGTCGCGCGCGCGGGGCTCATGTCCGCGAAGGACTACCTCGCCGCGATGACGAAGAACGTGCAGAACCTGTTCGCGTCGCCGGGGCGGCTGCGGCTGACGCTCGAGGAGTCCAGCTTCGACGCGTGGATCCGCCTCTATCGGCCGGACGAGAACACGCGGAACTCCTCGCAGAACTACTACGGCAACGGCGCCGTCGCGGCGATGTGCCTCGATCTGTTCGTGCGCCGCACGACCGCACACGCGCGCTCCCTCGACGACGTGCTGCGCGAGCTGTGGACGACGTTCGAAGAGGGGCGCGGCTACACGATGGCGGACGTCGAGCGGGCCCTCCGGGCCGTGGCCGGTGACGAAGCCGTGCGCCTGCTCCACGATCTCGTCCGCGGCCCGCTGGATCCGACGCTCGACGAAGCCCTCGCCGACGTCGGGGTCGCGGTCCAGCGAGCCGAGCGAGACAGACCCTTTCTCGGCGTCACATTCCGGGCGGGCACGACGGTGGTCGCTGCGGTCGTCGCCGAGTCGGCGGCCTGCGCAGCGGGCCTCGCACCCGGCGACGAGGTGCTCGCCGTGCGCGGGCTGCGGGTCACGCCGGAGACGTGGCAGAAGGTCTTCGCCGCCGTCGCGCGGCCCGGCACTCCGGTCGACGTCCTGGTGGCGCGCCGCGGCGTGCTGCGCACGTTGACGGCGGCGCCGGACGAGGGCCCCGCCAAGGTCCAGCTCGTGCCGGCTGATCACGCGACCGAGGCCCAACCCGCGGCGCGGCGGGCGTGGCTGCACGACGCTCACTGAAGGGCTCGCTGAGGGGCTCACTGAGGAGCCCGCGGAGCGGCCCTCGCGCCGTCGCGTGGATCAGAGCGAGCCGTGCGTGCCGTCGCAGTACGGCGGGTTGCCCGTGCGGCCGCAGCCGCACCAGACCACGGTGCGCGCCTCGTCGAACGACACCTTGAGCGGAGTCGTGTCGGTGCCGCGGTGCGTGCCGTCACAGTATGGAAACGTCGCGCTCGCCTTGCAGCGACACCACGCGTAGCGGCCAGGCCCGCATCGGTCGACGAACGGTCCCTTGGTGACGCGGCCGGGCGGGCGAGGCCCGTCGGTCACCGGAACCTGCGGATCACGCCGCGCACGACCCCGCGGATCTGCACGCGGTTGGTGAACAGCGGCTCCATCTCGGCGTTGGCCGGCTGCAGCCGGATCATGCCGTTCGGCTCGCGGTAGAAGCGCTTGAGGGTCGCTTCCTCGTCCTCGAGGATCGCGACCACGATGTCGCCGTCGTTGGCGGTCTCGCGCCGCTCGACCACGACCAGGTCGCCGTCGTCGATGTGGTCCTCGATCATCGACTTGCCGCGCACGCGCAACAGGTAGATGCGGTCGCCGGTCGGCACGAGCTCGGTCAGGCTGAGCTCCTCGCGCTCCTCGAGCGCCTCGATCGGCCGACCGGCCGCGATCATGCCGACCAGCGGCACGCTCGGTACCGCCCCCGCCGCCGGCGTCGACTCGTCCTCGTCGGGGTCGTGCAGGATCGCGACCGCGCGCGCCTTCGCGCGGTCGCGGTGGATCGCTCCCTTGCGCGTCAGCTGGTTGAGGTGCTCGTGGATCGTGATCTTGCTGACGCCGAGCGCCTGCGCCGCCTCGTCGAGCGTCGGCGCGATGCCCTTCTCGCGCCGGTAGTCGCGGAAGTAGCGCAGCACCCGGATCTGCTTCTCGGTCAACATCAGCTTCATCGCGGTCCTCTCGATCGGGGCGAAGAGATCGGGCTCGGGGATGGGGGCTTGCGCAGCCCCCGATCCGAACTTCAGACGAACATCGCGAGCGCGAGCACGGTCACGATGAGCATACAGGCCAGAGCCAGCTCCAACGCGTGCCGCACGCGATTTCTGCCGAACGCATTTCCGTGCGCCGCGCCAGGCCGCGCGCTCGGGAGCGCGGCCGGGAGCGCGGCTGCGAGGCCTCCGGCCCGGACGTCGGAGATCCGGACCTTGGCGGCCACCGCGCTGCGGCTCGGGGCGACCCGGGTCGCGCGACGCGCCAGCGCCGTCAGGGTGGCAGGGCGGAGGCTTCGGCAGTTCGGAGGCATCGGGGCGTGCGTCGCGGCCATCGTGGATCCTTGGGTTCGGGTTGTGTTCGCGTGAAGGTTAGCAGGGTGTTCGTGCCCCGCAACGGGTTGTTAGGTTTTTATTTGGTCTGGGCGGCCAGTCCGGGAGCCGGGAGCGGCGGCGGCGAAATACGACCCCAGGCAGACGGTTGGCTCGCCATCATGGAGCGTCGCGCGCTTCGACCGCCGTCACGGATGCACCGCCCCACCGACAACCTGCGGGCCGACCACGGGCTGACGACCCGCGCCATGCGGGTGCTCGCGGCCATCGCCGCGCGGGTCCGGGCGGGCGAGGAGTTCCCCGCCGCCGACTGCGCGGCCGTGCTGCGCTTCTACCGCGAGTTCGTGTTCGCCGTGCACATGCGCAAGGAGGACGAACTCCTGTGCCCAGCGGTCGCCATGCGCGCCGACGATCGCGCCGCGGCTGTCGTCGGCGAGCTGCTGCGCCTCGGCGAGGAGATCGTCGACCTGTGCCACGCGCTCGTGCTGTTCTGGGAGCCGGTGGGGGAACTGACCCCCGAGGAGCGCCGCGGCTTCGCCGACACCGTCGAAGCGCTCGTCGCCCGCCTCCAGCGACGCCAGGTGCTCGAGGAGACCGAGTTGTTCCCGACGTGCGACGCCTCGGTGCCGGCCGACGACCAGCTCGACTGGATCGCGCGCATCGACGAGTTCGAGGCGGAGCGCGGCGCGCGCGAGGCGTGGCAGCCGCAGATCGACGCGCTCGCCGCCAAGTACCGGGCCTAGGCCGCGCCGCGCGCCACGCGGGCGGCCTGCGAGGCTTGTGCCGAGCCCGCGCACGCGCAGAATGGGGCGCGAACCAACGCCGCGACGGTCACGGGCCGGTCAGCCCGCGCGGCACAGCCAGAGGCCTAGCTGCATGAAGCTCCGACTGGAACGCCCTCTCGTCTTCCTCGACTTCGAGACCACCGGTCTCGACACCCAGCGGGACCGCATCATCGAGCTCGCGTTCGTGCGCCTGCTCCCGGACGGCCGCCGCGAGTCGTTGGTGCAGCGCGTCAACCCCGGCATCGAGGTCAGCAAGGCCGCGACCAAGGTCACCGGCATCCACACGCTCGACGCCTGCGGCCTGTTCTGGGGGCCACCGCTGAAGAAGGTCGGGGCGAAGCTGGTCGAGTTCCTCGGCGACAGCGACCTCGCCGGCTTCAACCAGATCGCCTACGACGTGCCGCTGTGGCTCGCCGAGTGCGCGCGCCACGACATCCCGTTCGACCTCGGCGACCGCCATCAGGTCGACGTCAAGGTGCTGTTCCACGTCTGCGAGAAGACGTGGGACCGCTTCCTGATGGGGCCGCGCAACCTGTCGGCGGCGGTCCGGCACTACTGCGGGCGCGAACTCGAGGGAGCGCACGCCGCCGAGGCGGACACCCACGCGACGATCGACGTGCTGCTCGCGCAGCTGGAGCGGCACCCGGACCTGCCGCGCGACGTGCCCGGGCTCGGCGCCTTCTGCGAACGCAATCGGCTGCCGACCCGCGAAGAGGAGCCGGCCGCCGGGCGGGCGGGCAGTGCCGGCGCATGACGTTCCGGACGCGGCTGCGGTATCGCTTCGGCGACATCGACGACGCGGGCATCGCCTACTACCCGAAGCTGCTGCACTGCTTCCACTGCGCGTTCGAGGACTGGTGGAGCGACGGGCTCGGGCACCCGTATCCGCGCCTGCTGCACGAAGACAAGCTCGGCTTCCCGGCCGTGCGCATCGAGGCCGACTTCTTCGCGCCGATCCGCTACGGGGACGAGCCGTGGGTGCACGTAGGCGTGCTGCGTGTCGGCGATTCGTCGGTCGAGTTCGCGTTCTGGATGACGAAGGGCGACGATCCGGCGCCGCGGTGCCGCGCCCGCATCGTGACGGCGGCGGTCGACATGGATTCCCACCGCAAGGTCACCGTGCCGAAGCG
Source organism: uncultured bacterium (assembly GCA_938003515.1). The sequence goes on along the minus strand of CALKYL010000296.1, from coordinate 4,497 downwards.
CTGGCGCGAGGCGTTCGCGCGGTTCACCCTCGCCGAGGCCGACTACCCGGCCGGTCGGTGACGGCCCCGCCGGAGCGACGCGGCGCCGCGCGCTGGGCGTTGGTGCTCGGCGTCGCGGTCTTCGTCTTCACGCGCGTGCGCGCCCACGTGCCCGCGTGGGTCGCGATGCACCGCTGGCTCCGCGACCTCGGCGTGCCCGACGGGCTGCGCCACCTCGACGGTCCGCTGCTGCTGCTCGGCGCGGCGTGGCTCGGCGCGCGGCTCGCGAGCCGGAGCGGGGCGACCCGCGAACTCGGCCTGCGCGGTTCGTTCGCCCGAGGCCTGCGCTTCGGAGCGATCGCCGGCATCCCGATGCTGCTGCAGGGCGCCGTCGGCGCGACCGGGGTGCGGCTGGACGGCGCGACGCTGCGCGGCGTGCTGCTGGCGCCGCTGGTCGAGGAGGTGTTCTTCCGGGGTCTGCTGGTCGCGGTCGCCGTGCGCTGCGGCGGGCTCTGGTTCTGGCCCGCCGCGATCGCGTCGGGGCTCCTGTTCGGCAGCGCCCACGTGCCGTGGGTCGGCGATCGCGAGTGGCATCACCTCCCGACCTTCCTGATCACCGCGGCCGGCGGCGTTTGGTACGCGTGGATCGCGCGCGCGTTCGCCTGGAACCTGTGGACGACGATCGCGCTGCACGCGGCGATGAACGCGGCGTGGATGGTGTTCGCGCTCGGCGGCGGCGCCGTCGGAGGCCTCTGGCCAAACATCGGTCGTGGCCTGACGATCGCGCTGGGCACCGTGCTGACCCTGCGGCACCGGCGCTCCCGGGCGAGCTGAGCGGCTACAGCGAGAAGTCCCGCGGAAAGAAGCCGCCGCGCGCCGTCGCCGAGCGCACGCCGAACACCTCGGCGACGTGCTCGGGCGACAGCGCCTGCTCCGGCGGCGCGTCGACGAAGCCGCGACCTTCGTGCAGCAGGACGACGCGGTCGCAGCTCGGCGCGAACAGGTTGAGGTCGTGCGACGCGACGAGCACGCCCCGGCCGTCGTCGGCGAGCCGCCGCAGCAGCGCGACGAGCTGCAACGCGTGCTCTAGGTCGAGGTGGTTGGTCGGCTCGTCGAGCAGCAGGAGCGGCGTCTCGGTCGCGAGCGCGCGCGCGACCGCGATGCGGCGCTGCTCGCCCCCCGAGAGCGTCGTCACCGGCCTGTCGGCGAACGCCCCGGCGTCGAGCAGCGCGAGCGCGCGATCGATCGCCTCGCGGTCCATCTCGCCGAGCGGCTCGGCGCGACCGCGGTGGGGGTGGCGGCCCATGGTCACCGGTTCGCGGCCCGTGCAGTCGAACGACGCCTCGGCGGCCTGCGGCACGAACGCGAGCCCCCGCGCGCGCGCGCGCGGCGCCCAGTCCGACAGCGGCCGACCGGACAGGTCGACGGCGCCGGCGTCGGGCCGCAGCGCCCCTATCAGGCAGCGCAGCAGCGTGCTCTTGCCCGCGCCGTTCCGGCCGGCGAGCAGCACGAGCTCGCCGGGCCCGAGCGCGAGGTCGACACCGTGCAGGACGGCGCGCCTGCCGAGCCGCGCGGACACGCCGATCGCCGCGACGTCGCTCACAGCGCGGCTCCGCGGCGCTGGCGCGCCAACAGGAACAGGAAGTACGGCGCGCCCGCGACCGCCGTCACGACGCCGAGCCGCAGGTTCCACTGCGCCGGCGCGAGGCGGCAGCCGAGGTCGCTGCCGACCATCAGCACGGCGCCGAGCAGCGCCGACGTCGGCAGCAGGAGCGCGTGCGCGGGTCCGACCATCAGCCGGGCGAGGTGGGGCACGACCAGGCCGACGAACGCGATGCCGCCGCTGTTGGCGACGGTCGTCGCGGTCAGCCCGCACGCGTACCAGACCAAGAGCCGCCGCGCGCGCGGCGCGTCGACGCCGAGGCTGTGCGCGCTGTCGTCGCGCAGCGTCAGCAGGTCGAGCTCGCGCACGCGCGGCCAGACGAGGGCCGAGAACAGCGCGAAGCCGATCATGGTTATGCCGGCGTGCTCCCAGGTGCGCGCGTCCAGCCCGCCCATCAGCCAGAGCAGGATGCGCGAGCTCGCGGTGTAGTTGTCGAAGCGCAGCGTCACGGCGAACGCGGTCAGCGCGCCGAACAGCGTGTTGAGCGCGATCCCTGCCAGCAGCAGGTTGGCGACCGAGAACCGGCCGTGCGAGCCGGCCAGAGCGAACACCAGGCCGGTCACGAGGGTCGCGCCGAGCAGCGCGGCGATCGGGGTCACGGCGACGCCGAGGTCTGCGACGCGCAGCAGGATCGCGAGCGTCGCGCCGAACGCCGCGCCCGCCGCCGTGCCGACGATGTCGGGCGACGCGAGCGGGTTGCGGAAGGTCGCCTGCATCACCGCACCGGCGACGGCCAGCGCGGCGCCGCCGAACGCCGCGACTAGCACGCGCGGCGTGCGGATGTCGGCGAGCACGTAGCCGTCGAGCGGGTCGACGCCGCCGAGCCCGAGCAGCGAACCGAGCCACGCGACGAACTCGCCGACGCCGGGGCCGGTGCGTCCGACCGCGACGTGCACGGCGGCGACGAGCGCGAGCACCGATGCGAGCGCGAGCGGAAGCCGGCCACGGCTCACGGCGCGCCCCACGCCCGCAGGCGCCGCTGCAGGAGTTCCACTGCGTCGACGAGCCGGTGGGACGTCGTGCCCAGGAGCGCCCCGGGCACGAACACGAGCCGCCCCTTCGCGACGCACGGGAGCAGCTGCATGCCGGGCATCTGCCGCAGCCACTCGGGCGTGCCCGGCTCGCCGTCGGGCGGCAGCGACAGCACGATCGCGTCGGGCCGCCAGGACAGCACCTCCTCGACGTCCAACTTGCGGAACGGGCCGACGCCGTGCTCCGCCGCGACGTTGCGCGCGCCGGCGGCGGTGACGACGGCGTCGAACAGGGAACCCCGTCCGTAGGTGTGCAGCGCGCCGTCGAGGCTCAGGACCCGCCAGGGCGGCAGGTCGCGGCCGGCGTCCCGGATCGCGGCGAGGCGCTGCTGCATCGCGCGCGCGAGCCGATCGGCGGCGGCGGCGAGGTGGGTGACCTCCCCGATGCGGCGCACGTTCGCGCCGATGTCGTCGAAGCCGCGTGGGTCGGCCGTTCGCACCACGGGCACGTCCGCCGCGGCCAGGAGCGCGAGCGTCTCGGCCCGGGTGAACGCGTCGACCACGACGAGGTCCGGCCGCGCCGACAGCAGCTGCTCGGGGCTCGCACCCACCGTCGGCAGCCCGCTCGCCTCGTCGGCCACCAGCGAGAAGCCGGGGTCCCGCGCGAGTTCGTGCACGGCGACGAGCCGGTCCCCCGGATCGAGCGCCAGCAGCACTTCTGCCGCGAGCACCGAACCGGCGACGACCCGCGCCGGCGGCGCGGCGGGGACCCAGCCGGGTTCCTGCCACGGGCGGGGATCGCGGCACGCGCCGGACGAGATCGCGAGCAGCAGCGTGGCTACGGTCGAACGGCGCGGCACCGCGACATCATCGCCCGCCGCCTTCGTCCGGCAACGAAAAGGACGCGGGCAGCTCTTCGGCGCCGCTCTTCTGCTCCGACCACGGCGCGTCCAGCAGTTCGATCGGTCCGATGGTCACCGGCGGTTCGTCTTCGTCCTGGCGCACGACCAGCGTGCAGGTGTCGCCGCCGAGCCGCGAGCTGATCAGCATCTGCAGGTGCGGTCCATTGAGCACGTCGACGCCGTCGACCCGGAGGATCACGTCGCCCTTGCGCAGGCCTGCGCGCGCGGCGGCGCCGTCCTTCGGCGTGCCGGTGATCTTCGCGCCGGGGCCGAGGTGCGACGGCGACAGCTGCACGCCGAGCCAGGCGCGCTGCAGGATCTGGCCGTCCTGCATGCGCGTGAGCAGGCCGGGGATGTCCGCGATCGTCGTGGCGAAGCCGATCCCCGAGTCGTACCACTCGACCCCGGCGTTGCGGCCGGAGGGGGACAGCGGGACGGCGACGCCCAGCACGCGGCCGTGGATGTCGACGACCGCGCCCCCGTAGTTGGCCGGCGACGTGTAGGCGTCGATCTGCAGCGCGCGACCGAACAGCCGCTCCTTCGCGCTGACGATGCCGAGATGCACGGTCGGCTCCTCGTCGGCGAACGTGCGGCCGAGCGCGAACGCCCACTGGCCGACGCGCACGTCGTCCGGGTGCACGTACTCGGGCACCGGCAGGTCCTGCGCCGCGATCTTGACCAGCGCGATGCCGCGGCTCGTGTCCCCGCCGGCGCGCTGCGCGTGGAAGGGGCCGCGCGCCGGCACGGTGATCAGCACGGTGGTCGGGTCCAGGTTGAGCGCGAACCGCGAGATCAGGATCCAGCCGTCGGCGGTCAAGATCACGCCGGACGTCTTGCCCTGCGTCTGCTGGAAGCCGGGCGCGACCAGCGGCAGCTTCTTCTTGTCGTCGTCGCCGGGCGGCTTCGGCTCCGCGGGCATCGGCGCCGGCTCGGGCGGCTGCGGCTGCTCCGGCTCGTCGGGTCGCGGCTCGCCCGGCAGCGG
>CALKYL010000295.1 GCA_938003515.1 uncultured bacterium | reverse complement strand
GCCGGTCGCCGCGGCGGCGCCCCACAGGATCGCGTCCGAACCGCCCAGGCTGTCGACGAAGCGCAGGTCCTTCTGGATCGGCTCGGCGCAGTGCTGCCGCACGTGGTCCTCGATGCGTTCGCGCAGCCGCGGCCAGCCGGTCAGCACCCCGCCGCCGAGCACGACGGCGCTCGGGTTGAGCAGCGTGCAGCAGTTCTCGACCAGCGCGCACGCGGCCTCGGCGGCCTCTTCGAGCACCTGCCGCGCGTCGTCGGCCCGCGCCCCGCCGCCGTCGGCGCACGCGACCACGTCGCCGACGCTCCACTTGCCGTCCGGGGCGTCGCCGAGCCGCTCCTGCGCGCGCTCGGTGATCGCGCGCCCGCCGCAGTAGGCCTCGAAGTGCCCGACGCGGCCGCACGGACAGACCCGGCCGCCCGGCCGGAACACCGTGTGTCCGATCTCGCCCGCCGCGTTCGTCGCGCCGCCGTAGGGCTTCTGGTCGACGATCAGCCCGATGCCGATGCCCGTGCCGAAGAACAGGCACAGGAGCGGATCGCGTCCCGACGCGTGCCCGCGCAGGAACTCGCCCCACGCGCTCGCGCGGCCGTCGTTCAGCAGCGTCGCCGGCAGCCCGAAGCGCTCGCCGAGGAAGTCGCCGAGCGGGAAGCCGCCGAGCGGCAGGTTCGGCGCGTAGGTGATGCGGCCGCCGGACGGCGGCACGACGCCGGCCATGCCGATGCCGATCGCCGCGGGCTCGTCGAGGTCGGCGTCGGCGTCGGCGCGCCGGTCCAGCACGCGCTCGATCGCCGAGCGCATCGTCTCGAGGACCGGCTCCCGCTGACGGACCGTGTCGACGCGCTGCACGCAGTGCACGCCGTAGTCCTCCGAGACCAGCGCGAAGCGGCACTTGGTGCCGCCGAGGTCTCCGGTCAGGACGGTGCGCACTCAGTCCTCCGAGAGCGCTTCCATCAACTCGTCGAGCAGCTTGATCATGCTGGCGTTGGTGTGCTCGAGCACCGTGATGCGGCGCATCAGCTTCTCGACGACCGGCGGCAGGATGGTCTCGAGCGCGACGCTCTTGATCATCTGGAAGGTCTCGACGCGGTGCGCGCTGACGTCCTTGTCCTTGTCGAAGTGGAAGTAGTAGGCGTTGTCCAGCGCCTCCGACGTGTGCTCGAGGATCTCCCGCGCCACGTCCTCCTGCTCCTCGGGACTGTGGTGCGTCATCTTGAAGGCTTCGATCTTGAAGCGGTGCAGCGCGTCCTTGAGCTTCTTCTTCACGGCGACTCCTGGCGGGGTTCGAAAGGGCGTTCGTTCGCGGCCCAGGCGTAACGGCTGGGGCGACGCGGTGCAATGGGCCCGTGGGCAACCGCGGCGGCGCCGCGCGGCGCGGCGCGGGCCGTAGCCGCGCGCGCGGTCAGATGCGGCCGAGCAGCAGGCTCGTGTTGTGGCCGCCGAAGCCGAGCGAGTTGCTCAGCGCGTGCTGCACGGCCAGCTCGCGCGACTCGTTCGGCACGTAGTCGAGATCGCAGTCGGGGTCCGGCGTCTCGTAGTTGATCGTCGGGTGCACGCGGCCCTCGCGGATCGCCATCGCGCACGCGACCAGCTCGATCGCGCCGGACGCGCCGAGCAGGTGGCCGACCATCGACTTGGTCGACGAGACGCACAGCCTCCTGGCGTGGTCGCCGAAGACGCGCTTGATCGCGGCGGTCTCGATCTTGTCGTTGAGGAAGGTGCTGGTGCCGTGCGCGTTGACGTACTGCACCTGGTCGCCGGCGACGCCCGCGTCCTTGAGCGCCTGCTGCATCGCGCGGGTCGGGCCGTCCGCGTCCTCGTTGGGCGCGGTGATGTGGAAGGCGTCGTCGGTCGAGCCGTAGCCCTTCAGCTCGCACAGGATGTCGGCGCCGCGGCGCTTCGCGTGCTCGTACTCCTCGAGCACGATCGCCGCCGCGCCCTCGCCCATCACGAAGCCGTCGCGGTCCTTGTCGAACGGCCGCGACGCCCGCTTGGGGTCGTCGTTGCGCGTCGAGACGGCCTTGAGGGCGCAGAAGCCGCCGAGACCGAGCTCGGTCGTCGCTGCCTCGGAGCCGCCGGTCAGCATCATGTCGGCCTCGCCCCACTGGATCGTGCGCATCGCGAGCCCGATCGCGTGGCTGGCGCTCGCGCACGCCGACGACGTCACGTAGCAGGTGCCCATCAGGCCGAAGCGGATCGCCGCCTGGCCGGCCATCGCGTTGGCCATGATCTTCGGGATGAAGAACGGGCTGATGCGCCCGGCGCCGCGCTCGATCTGCAGGACCTTGCTGGCCTCGATCTCGTGGATGCCGCCGATGCCGGTGCCGGTGATGCAGCCGGCGCGCAGGCGGTCCTCCTTCGCCATGTCGAGGCCCGCCGCCTTCATCGCCTCGTCGGCGGCGACGAGGTAGTACATCGTGAACTTGTCGAGGCGCTTCGACTCGGTCTTGGGGAAGAACCGCTCGGCGTCCCAGTCCCAGACCTCGCACGCGAACTTGCACGTGTGGTTCGTCGTGTCGAACCGGGTGATCGTGCCGGCGCCGGACTTGCCGGCCAGCATGTTGGCCCACGTGGTGGACAGATCGAGGCCCAGGGACGAGACCGTGCCGACCCCGGTGATCACGACGCGACGTCTGCTCATCGTTGTGTCCTACGACGGGCCCGGCGCGCGGCGCCGGGCGGACGGGTCCGGATCGCCGATCAGCTCAGCTTGCCGGTGATGTACTTCACGGCGTCGCCGACGGTCTGGATCTTCTCGGCGTCCTCGTCCGGGATGTTGATCTCGAACTCGTCCTCGAACTCCATGACCAGCTCGACGGTGTCGAGCGAGTCGGCGCCGAGGTCGTTGATGAACGACGTCTCGGCCGAGATCTTGTCGCGGGTCGTGCCCAGCTGTTCGCAGACGATGTTGTGGACGCGCTCTTCGATGTTGTCGGTCTTCGACACTTTGCTTGCCTCGTACGGTCTTGGGAAAACGCGATGTCCGCCCGGGTCGTGGCGGCGGAGCGGGGTTCGGGTGACCTGGCTCGAACGACATCGTCCAGGTGCGAACGGGTGGGCAGCCCAGAGTGGCCGCGCCGGAAGGTAGAGGGTGGCTGCGCCGGAGAGTAGCTACATGGTCATGCCGCCGTCCACAACGAGCGTCTGCCCGGTGATGTAGGCGCCGGCGTCACTGCACAGGAAGGCCACCGCGTGGGCGACGTCTTCGGGTCGGCCGAGGCGCTGCAGCGGGATGCGCTGGAGCATCGCGGCCTTGACGTCGTCGGTGAGCCCTCGGGTCATGTCCGTTTCGATGAATCCGGGCGCCACGACGTTGGCGGTGACGCCTCGCCCGGCGAGCTCGTGGGCCAACGACTTCGTCAGCCCGACCAGGCCCGCCTTGCTGGCCGCGTAGTTTGCCTGTCCGGCATTGCCCGTCAAGCCTACGACCGAGCCGATGTTGACGATGCGGCCCCCGCGCGCCTTGGCGAGCGCCCGGGCGAACGCCTTCGTGACCAGGAAGGCGCCGCGCAGGTTGGTGCCGACGACCGCGTCGAAGTCCTCGGGCGACATGCGCAGGAACAGGCCATCGCGGGTCACGCCGGCGTTGTTGACCAGGCAGTCGATGCGGCCCGCCGCGTCGAGCACCGCGGTCGCGAGCGCCGCGACCGAGTCGGCGTCGGCGACGTCGGCGACGAGCGCGTGCGCGCGGCGCGCGCCGTCGGAGCCCCGGCCGTCGGCAGCAGCGCCGTCGAGCGCCGCGATCTCGGCGAGCGTCTCGTCGCAGCCCGACGCCTTGGTCGACGTGCAGAACACCTCGGCGCCGTGCCGCGCCAGTTCGACGGCGATCGCGCGGCCGATGCCGCGGGACGCGCCCGTCACGAGTGCCACCTTGCCGTCGAGGTTCATCCTTCGCTCCCAGCTCGTCTGGTGCTCGTCCGCGCCGTCACCAGCGCAGCAACAGGTGTCCCCACGCCATGCCGGCCCCGAACGCCGGCATGACGACGAGCTTGCCCTTCTCGAGCCGGCCGGCTTCGAGCGCCTCGCGCAGCGCGATCGGCACCGACGCCGCCGACGTGTTGCCGTAGCGGTCGATGTTGCTGAACACGAGGTCCATCGGCAGCCCGACCTGCTCCATCGCCGACTCGATGATGCGCTGGTTGACCTGGTGCGGCACGATCAGGGCCACGTCCTCTCGACGCGAAACGACCCGCCCAGCTGCAGCGTGGGGGCCACGGTCGCCACCGTCGTGCCGCCCACCTTCATCGAGTGCGGCCGCTCCCCCACCGGCTCGGCGGTGGCCTGATGGCGGCTGCCGCCGCCGGGCTGCGCGAGCACGTCCTCGGCGCCGCCCGCCATCGCGATCGAGCCGCCGAGGTATTCGCCGCGGCCGGCGCGGTCGAGCGGCGCGTAGACCGCCGCGCCGGCGCCGTCGCCGAACAGGACGCAGGTGTTGCGGTCCTCGTAGTCGAGGATCCGGCTGAGGATCTCGGCGCCGACGACGAGCACCCGCTGGTGCTGGCCGCTCTTGATCATGTTGGCCGCGACCTGCGAGGCGAACACGAAGCCGCTGCACGCGGCCGCCACGTCGAACCCGCCGGCGTTCTTCGCGCCGAGGTCGGTGCCGAGGCGGCACGCGGTCGCCGGGAATGGCTGGTCGGCGGTGACCGTCGCGCACAGGATCAGGTCGATCTCCTCGGGGTCCATCGCCGCGTCCTCGAGCGCCTGGCGCGCGGCGTGCAGCGCGAGCGTGCTGGTGAACTGGTCTTCACCGGCGATGCGGCGCTCGCGGATGCCGGTGCGCTGCACGATCCACTCGTCGGACGTGTCGACCATCTGCTCGAGGTCGAAGTTGGTCAGCTTGCGCTCGGGCACGTAGCGGCCGAGACCGGCGATCCCGACCGGCCGCAGCGAACTCGCTCCTGTGCTCGTCATGCGTCGGACCTCGTCATGCGTTGGGCTGGCCGTTCGGGACGTCGCTCTTGGGCGTGCCGCCGGCGGCGGACGGCCCTGCGTCCGCGCCGCCGAGGCTCACCGAGCGCGCCGCCTGCACGATGTGCTCGTTGACCTTGGCCTCGAGCGCGCGGTTGGCGAAGCGCAGCGCGTTGGCGAACGCGGGCGCGCGCGACCGGCCGTGGCAGATCGTCACGACGCCCTCGACGCCGAGCAGCAGGGCGCCGCCGTACTCGCTGAAGTCGACGCGAGGCATCACGGCGCTCTGCACCTGCTTCACGTGCGCGCCGTCGACGCCGGCCTGCTTCATCAGCCCGAACATCGTGCGCAGCAGGTATTCGGCGACGCCTTCGCTGACCTTCAGCAGCACGTTGCCGGTGAAGCCGTCGGTGACGACCACGTGGAAGTCGCCGGAGAACACCTCGACGCCCTCGACGTTGCCGCCGAAGCGGATCGGCAGCTGCTTCATCAAGGCGCGCGCCTCGCGCACGAGCGTGTTTCCCTTGAGCTCCTCGCTGCCGATGTTCAGCACGCCGACGCGCGGCTCGGCGATGCCGAACGTGCCGCCGTAGTAGGCGCTGCCCATCAACGCGTACTGCGCCAGGTGGTGCGCCTTCGGCTGCGGGTTGGCGCCGACGTCGAGCACCAGGAACGGGTGCTTCTCGCCGTGGATGATCGCGCCGATCGCCGGGCGACGGATGCCCTCGAGGCAGCGCAGGCCGAGCGTCGCCGCCGCGACGACGGTGCCGGTCGAGCCCGCGCTGACGAACGCGCCGGCGCGGCCCTCCTTCACGAGGCGCACGCCGACGGCGATGCTGTTCTTCGCCTTCTTGCGCATCGCGTCGGTCGGCGAGTCGTCGCCGGTCAGGACGTCGGGCGCGTCGACGATCTCGATCGCGTCCGCGCCGAGTCCTGCGGTGACCAGCTGCTGGCGCACCAGCGCCTCCGGGCCCGTCAGCACGATCTGCCCGGCGTCCACGTAGCCCTGCTGCAGCGCCGCGACGACGCCGGCCACGGTTTCCTGCGGCGCGTGGTCGCCGCCGACTGCGTCGAGGACAATCCTGGTCATGGGGAGGAGGGCGTGAGGGGTGGCGTTCCGAAGGCCGGGCGGTCGTGCGCGGTGTCACCTCTCGGTCGAGCGGCGCGCGCCGGTCCGTCTGGTGCGCGGCCGTCGTGCCGTCACGAGGCGCCGCGCCGACGGCGGAGCGCGCCCGCCCCGAGCCGGATCAGTTGACGGCGGAGTCGGAGACGAGGATCTGACGGCCGCGGTAGTGGCCGCAGGCCTTGCAGATCGTGTGCGGACGGATCATCGACCCGCAGTGGGTGCAGCGCACCAGCTGCGTCCGGGAGAGGGCCAGGTGGGCGCGCCGATTGCCCTTGCGAGCCCGACTCGTCCTGCGCTTTGGATTCGCCATGGGAGTGCCTTGCTGCCCGCCGCGCGGCCGCGAACCGTCGCGGCGTCAGCAGGCCAATTTGAAGGGCAGGGGAGGTTACGGACCGCCGCCGCGAAGTCAACGGCGGGGCGGCCGTCCGGCCCGGCCGCGCCCGTCCGGCTCAGGGCCGCCAGCCGGCCGCCTGCAGCGCGTCCCGCGCGGCGGCCGCCGCCGCGGAGGCCTTCTGCACGTCGCGCCCCTTGCCCTGCGCCTGGTCCGGCCGGCCGCCGCCGCCGCCCCCCATCAGGCCGGTCAGCTCCTTGACCAGGCTGCCCGCCTGCACGCGCCCGGTCAGGTCCTTCGAGACGACGACCACGACGAGCACGGCGTCGTCGGCCACGCTGAGCACGACCCCGGCGAACGGCTGCAGCTCCTGCTCCGCCCGCCGCAGCAGCTCCTGGGCGTCCTTGGTCGCGAGGCCGGGTCGCTCGAACACGACGGTCTGCACGCCGTCCTTGACCTCGACGTGCTCCTTCAGCCGGCCGAGCTCGTGGTCGAAGTCCGGCGCCAGCGCCTTCTCGAGCTCTTTTCTGGTGCGCTTGAGCTCGTCGGCGAGCTCGGCCACGCGCGCGGGCACCTTCGCCGGCGCGACCTTGAGCATCGCGGCGAGTTCGCCGAGGTGCTGGCGCTCGTCGCGCACGAGCTGCAGCGCGGCGGTGCCGGTGACCGCCTCGATGCGCCGCGTGCCGGCCGCGACCGCCGTCTCGGCGACGATCCGGAACAGGCCGATGTTGCCCGTGTTGCGCACGTGCGTGCCGCCGCACAGCTCCTTCGAGAACTCGCCGACCTGCAGCGTGCGCACGCGGTCGCCGTACTTCTCGCCGAACAGCGCGACGAAGCCGCTCTGCCTCGCCACGGCGAGCGCCTGCACGAGATCGGAAGAGCGTCGTGTAGGGAAAGAGTGTAGATCTCGGTGGTCGC
>CALKYL010000294.1 GCA_938003515.1 uncultured bacterium | reverse complement strand
CGACGTGACCGTGATGCTGCAGCACAACCACCGCTTCGGTCGGCAGCCCGGCATCGGCGCCTTCGCCGCCGCGCTGATGCGGCGCCAGCCGGCGGCGGCCCGCGACAGCCTCGCGCACGGCCACGACGACCTCGCGCACGAGCCGGATCCGGCCCGCGCGCTCGGACTGCTGCTCGAGCGGCTGTTGCGCCAGCGCGACGCCGCGGCGCTCGGCGACCCCGAGGCCGCGCTCACGGCCCTCTCCGAAGCGCGCGTCCTGACCGCCCAGCGGCACGGCCCGAGCGGCGCGCTGGCGTGGAACCGCCGCGTCGAGCAGGAGCTCGCCGCCCGCGGCCACCGCGTCGACCACCCCTACTACGTCGGCCGCCCGGTGCTCGTGACCGAGAACGACCACCAGAGCCGCATCTGGAACGGCGACCTCGGGGTCGCGGGCCGCGACGAACACGGTCAGGTCGTCGTCTGGTTCCGCGACGCGCGCGGCCAGCCTCGCCGCCTGCATCCGCGCCGCCTCCCGGCCCACGAGACGGCGTGGGCGACCACCGTGCACAAGGCCCAGGGCAGCGAGTTCGACGACGTGCTGCTGGTGCTGCCCGATCGACCGGGCCCGCTGTGCAACGCGTCGCTCGTCTACACCGGCGTGACCCGTGCGCGCCGCCGCGCCGTGGTCTGCGCCGACGAGGCCCTGCTCGCGGCCGCGCTGACCCACTGGCCGACGCGGCGGTCCGGCCTCGCCGACGCGCTCAGCCGCCGAACCAGATCGTCGTCGTGAGCAGCTCGCGCAGCACGGACGTCGCGTAGCCGCCCTTCGGCAGCGTGAACACCAGCTCGAGGTCGCCGTCGACGGCGCGGGCCGCCGCGTCGGTGACGGGCATGCGCAGCGGCCGGCGTTCGCCGCGCCCGAGCCCGAACGGCAGGTCCTCGAACTCGGCGCCGCCGAGCCCCAGCTCGGCGAGCGCCGCCTGCTCGAGCGCCAGCGGCTCGGCCCGTGGCCGGAGCATCTCGGGGCCGGGCATCGGCCCCGACGGCGACAGCTCGAGCGCGTCCGCCCGCGGCTGCTCCGCGGCGGCATCCTCGACCGGGAAGACGGCGCCGTTGCGGTGCAGCACCGCGAGATCCCCCGGCAGCAGCGTGCCGAGCCGATCGAGGCGCGCCGCGACCACGCGGTTGAAGACCTCGCTCTGCACGGCAGACACGCACAGGCCGAAGACGCGACGCGGCATGCGTCGCGCCGCGCCGCGCGGATCCCCGCGCAGGATCTCGAGCCCCTTCTGCAGGTTCGCGCCGCGCTTGCCGAATCGCTGCTCGCCGAAGTAGTTCGGCACGCCGGTGGCGACGAGCTCGGCGAGGGCGCTGCCCGCGGTCTCGAGATCGCCGGGCGCCGTGCCGCGCAGCCGGATGAGGAAGCGGTTGCCACGCAGGTGGCCGAGCCGCAGCTTGTTGCGGTGCCGGCTGACACGGAGCACGCGAAAGCGCTCGCCGGCGAGGCCTTCGCAGCCCGCAGCGTCGTCGCGCGCGACGCTGACCCACTGCCGGCTGACCGAGCGCGCGTCCTTGAGGCCCGCGACGCCGAGCGAGCGCGGGGACGCGTCGAGCCGGGCGCCGAGCTCGTCGAGCAGGTCGATCGTCGAGATGCCGCGCTTCTCGACCCACAGCCACACGTGCGGGCCCTCGCCGCACGGCTCGTAGGCCGGGACCTCGTCGACGACGAAGTCCTCCGGCTCCACCTTGTAGCGGCCCCCGAAGAAGCCCGCGCGCGAGCCCCGCGGCACGGGGCGCATGGGCTTCACGACCGCGCTACTCCTTCTTCGCCTTGGCCTTGGCCTTGCCACCCTTGCCGCGGCCCTTCTTGTCGGGCTGCTTGTCCTCGTCGGGCGCAGCGGCACCCGCGCCCTCGGGCTGCGCCTCGGCGCGGTAGGCGGCGACCGGGTCCCGGCCGGTGGTGTAGGCCAGGAGGCGCGCGAGCTCGTCGCGCATGTGCGCGCGGTCGACGATGCGGTCGATCTGCCCCTTCTCGAGCAGGAACTCGGCCCGCTGGAACCCCTTCGGCAGCTCCTTCTTGATCGTCGTCGCGATCACCCGCGGACCGGCGAAGCCGATCAGCGCGCCCGGTTCGGCGATCAGGAAGTCGCACACCGACGCGAACGACGCGGTCACGCCGCCGGTGGTCGGGTGCGTCATCACCGAGATCGACACCTGGCCGGCCTTGTGCAGCCGCTGCAGCGCGCCGCACGTCTTGGCCATCTGCATCAGCGACACGGCGCCCTCGTGCATGCGCGCGCCGCCCGAACACGCGAACAGCACCACCGGCAGCCCCTTCTGCTGGGCGTGCTCGCACAAGAGCGCGATCTTCTCGCCGACGACCATGCCCATCGAGCCGCCGAGGAACTGGAAGTTCATGATCCCGAGCGCGCACGGGATGCCCTTGATCGTCGCCTCGCCGGTGACCATGGCGTCGCGTTCCCCGGTCTTGCCGCGGGTGATCTGCAGCTTCTCGCCGTAGGGCACGCGGTCGTGGAACTCGAGCAGGTCGGTCGCGCCGAGGTCGGGCCACAGCTCGACGAACGCGCCCGGATCGACGGTCAGCGCCACGCGCTCGCGCGCCGGCAGCGTGAAGTGGTAGCCGCACGTCTGGCACACCCGGTGGCGCTGTTCGAACTCCTTGCGGAACAGCATCGCGCCGCAGGACTCGCACTTGATCCAGAGCCCACCGGGCATGTCCTTCTTCTTGCCGAATCGGGTCCAGGCCATGTCGTTCGCTGCCATCGGGGAGGGAGGAGGGGGAACAGGATACCGGCGCCCGCGGGCGCCGGCCACAGGCGGGTCAACGCTGCGCGCGCGCTTCGGTCGCGAGGCGGCGCAGCTCGGCGATGCGCGCCGACCGGTCGTCCGCGCCGAACACCGCGGTGCCCGCGACGAACACGTTGGTGCCCGCCGCGGCGCTGGCGGCGATCGTCGCCGGGCCGATGCCGCCGTCCATCGAGATCTCGCCCTCGAAGCCGAGCATGCGCAGCGCCGCCACCTTCGGCAGCACTTCGGGCATGAACTTCTGCCCACCGAAGCCGGCGAACACGCTCATCACCAGCACCAGGTCGAGCTCGTCGACGTAGCGCGCGAGCCGGTCGACCGGCGTGTCGGGCTGCACGGACAGACCCGCGAGCTTGCCGCGGCCGCGGATGCGCCGCAGCAGCTCGGCGACGTCGCCGTGCTCCTCGACCTCGACGTTGAACGTCAGCGCGTCGACCCCGGCGTCGAGGAACGCGTCGGCGTAGCGCCACGGGTCGGAGATCATCAGGTGCGCGTCGAGCGGTCGGGTCGAGCAGCGGCGCACCGCCTCGACGACCGCCGGCCCGAACGTGAGGTTCGGCACGAAGTGGCCGTCCATGACGTCGAGGTGCAGCCAGTCGGCGCCCGCCTGCTCGACGGAGGAGACCTCGTCGCGCAGCTGCGCGAAGTCGGCGGCCAGCAGGGACGGCGCGATGCGGATCGGATGCATGGCGGCTCGGGCCAGTATCGGGGCCGCGGACGACGGCACAACGGGAATCGCGGTCGGGGGAAGCGCGGTCGCCGTCAGAAGGCGGCCGCGGCGCCCCCGCTGCGGTGGTCGGCGACGCCGATGCAGAGGCCGTCCGGCAGCACCTCGATCGCGAACACCTGCGCGACGCCGCGGGCGCGCCGCGCCAGCGCGTGGCCCTTGGCCTCGAGCGCGCGGCGCACGTCGGGCGGCACCGCGAGCGGCTCCCACTGGATCTCGTCTGGCAGCCACTGGTGGTGCACGCGCGGCGCGCGCACCGCGCGCTCGAGCGGCATGCCGTGGTCCACGAGGTTGAGCAGCACCTGCAGCACGCCGGTGATGATGCGGCCGCCGCCCGGCGCGCCGAGCACGTAGCGCACCTTGCCGTCGAGCACGACGATCGTCGGCGTCATCGACGACAGCATGCGCTTGTGCGGCGCGATCGCGTTCGCCGCGCCACCGACCAGGCCGAACTGGTTGGGCACGCCCGGCTTGGCCGAGAAGTCGTCCATCTCGTTGTTGAGCAGGAAGCCGGCGCCATCGACGACCACCCCGGCGCCGAACGTCGAGTTGATCGTCGTCGTGCACGAGACCGCGTTTCCCGCCCCGTCGACGATCGAGAAGTGCGTGGTGTCGTCGCTCTCCTTGGCGCCGGGCGGCACGCCGGGCGCGACCGCGCTCTTCTTCTGCAGGTCGATCGTGGCCGACAGGCGCTCCGCGTACTCGCGGCTCACCAGCCCCTCGGTCGGGACCGCGTGGTGGTCGGGGTCGCCGAGCCACTTCGAGCGGTCCGCGTAGGCGCGGCGCATGACCTCGGTCAGGAGGTGCACGTAGTCGCTGCCGCCCCATCCCAGCGCGCCGAGGTCGTGGCCCTCGAGCATGTGGAGCATCTGCAGCAGCGCGACGCCGCCGGACGAAGGCGGCGCCATGCTCAGGATCTCATGGCCGCGGTACGTCGAGCGCAGCACCTCGCGCTCGCGCGGCGCGTAGGCCGCGAGGTCGCCCGCGGTCACGAAGCCGCCGTCGCGCTGCATCTGCGCCGCGATCAGCTCGGCCGTCCGGCCGCCGTAGAACCCGTCGACGCCCTTCTCGGCGAAGCGCTCGAGGGTCGCGGCGAGGTCGCGCTGCACGAGCACGTCGCCCTGCCGCAGCGGCTCCCCGTCGCGAAAGAAGACCTTCCGGGTCGACGGAAAGCGCGCCAGGTCGTCGCGCTGCGACCACAGGTCCGACGCAAGGTGCTGGTCGACGGCGAAGCCCTCGCGCGCGAGCCGGATCGCCGGCGCCGCGAGCTCGGGAAGGCTCTTGGTGCCGAACTTCTGCAGCGCGTGCACGAGGCCGGCGGGGCTGCCGGGCACGCCCGCGGCGGTCGCGCCGAACTGGATCTTGTCGGTGTCGACCGAGCCGTCGGCGCGCAGATACATGTCCGCGGTCGCCGCCGAGGGCGCCCGCTCGCGGAAGTCGATCGACGCGACGACGCCGTCGGCGCGCCGGAACACGAGGAACCCGCCGCCGCCGAGGTTGCCGGCCTGCGGGAAGGTGACGGCCAGCGTCAGCGCGACCGCGACCGCGGCGTCGACGGCGTTGCCGCCGGCCTCGAGCACCGCGAGTCCGACCGCGGTGGCGTGCGGCTCCTGGGTGACCACGACGCCGTTGCGACCCCGCGCGACCAGGTCGTTCGGCGCCGCACCGCGCCCGGCCGGCAACAGCAGCGCGGCGAGCAGGATCCAGCCGGCGCGCGGCCGGCACGGGCCGGGCAGGGCGGTCACCGCTCCTGGCTCCCGCCGCCGCCGA
>CALKYL010000293.1 GCA_938003515.1 uncultured bacterium | reverse complement strand
CAGCCAGGCCTTCGCGCGGGAGCGGGACACCGTCAACCAGGAGCTGCGGCTGGTGTCGGGGCCGGAGGGGCGGCTCGGCGGCGCGGTCCGCGTGCGCGGCGCCGACCGGCTGGGCCTCACCGAGGGCAACCGCGGCGACGGCCGCGGGCGGGGCCGGCGCCACCGTCGGCTCGAACGGCTCGACGGCGGCGCCGCGCGAGCTGCTAGCGCAGCGTGACCTTGACCGAGTCGGTCAACGCGATCGGCAGGATGCAGCCGAGCGGCACGTCGTACTCGAGGCCCTGCAGGAACACGTCGGTGCCGCACAGGATCGGGTCGGCCGGCACGGTCAGCCCGAGGTTCTCGAACTCGAACACGTCGAACGGGTTCGCCAGCTCGCACGCGCAGCCCGGGATCGGCTGCGGCACCGCGAAGCTGGTGAACGACGCGCCGATCCACGAGAACGACGCCGGCGTCGGGTTCTCGATGTCCGCGTAGAAGAAGCCGCCGATCACCGGCGAGCCGGCCACGCGCAGCGACGCGGCGCTGCAGCCCGACGTGACGACGCCGGGCGCGAAGCTGCCCTGGGCGTCGGCGCGGGTGCCGTAGAGCGCGAACGGCAGGCCCTGGCCGAACGCACCGCTGGTGACCGAGGACCAGGTCGTACCGAGCTGCTGCTGGCCGTTGCCGGTGTCCCCGCGGTCGTCCACCGCGATCGGCGGCGCCCACGGACCGGACGCCAGCGAACCGGTGAAGCCGAACTGGATCCAGTAGGTGCCGGGCGCGAGCGTGATCGGCGCCGGCAGCGACGCGACGACGCGCATGATCGGCCGCAAGGTCGACGTCTGGCTGGTCTCGGCCACGCGGTAGATGTTGGTCCACTCGTTGGCGATCTGCCCGGCGGTGAGCAGGTTGTTCGCGATGCCCGGGCTGCCCGCGACCGGCACGCCGCCGGCGTTCGGGTCGCCGTCGTAGATCTCGACGTGCAGGCCGGTGATCGTCGACGTCGTCGGCGAGCCGGTCTGGTAGGCGAACGCCTCGACGGCGTCGACCGTCCACCCGGCCGGATCGCAGACGACGAAGTCGTCGGCCATCGTCTGCGCGGAGGCCGCGGCGAAGTTCGCGCCGTAGCCGAGGATCGTCATGCTTAGGGTGGCGTTCTGCAGCACCGACAGGTCGGCGCCGCCCGAGCCCGCGCCCGGCGCGGTGTTGAGCGGGCCGTTGTCGTAGATCTTGGGCGACTGCGCGAGCAGGGGCGAAGCGATCGCGGCGAACAGGAGAGCGCTCCGGCTCAGGGATGTGGTGAGCATTGGGGGAAGAACGTGTTGCACAGGTGACAAAGGGAAGGGAGGGGACTCCGGCGGGCGCCGTCTTCCCCAGCGAGGGCCGCAAGCCTACCCATTCGGCGCCACCGTAGTAGGGCCTCGCGCATGGTGTTGCGCCCTGGTTGGGCAGGGTGCTGCTGTGCAGCGCATTGCCCGGGCTCGCCCTCCCGCACCGCGGTCGGCGCGGGCCCGCCC
>CALKYL010000292.1 GCA_938003515.1 uncultured bacterium | reverse complement strand
TGGTACTAGACGCTTGTTCATCTTATCGCGGTATGGAGACGTTCTATGAGCAACCTTGTGACCTGCCCCCAGTGCAGTAGCGAATTTCAAATCGACCAGGTCCTCTCGGCTCAATTAGACGAAGAGATCCGCGGTCAGTTGCAGGCCGAGTTTGCCAAGAAAGAGCGGCTCCTGAAGAAGCAACGGGCCGAGCTCTCCGAGCCGGCGGTCGCCGGCGGCCGTCAGCTCCAGCAGGAACGGCGGCGCGATCGCCGTGACCGTCAAGAGCGATCGGGTGACGACGAAGCGCGCCAGCTGCGCGTCCTGTCGCAGGAGCCCGAGGCTGGCGAGGGCGCCGGAGCCCGGCTCCGCGCCGCCGTCGCTCGCCCCGGGCTCTTCGACGAGGCGGGAGAACAGCGCGGCGGCGAAGAGCCACAGCGCCCCGCCGACGATCACGGCGGTCGCGATCGCCCGCACCGTCAGGGGGATCCACCCGAGCGCCAGCGCCGCGCCGAACGCGAGCACGACCGCCGCCGCGGCCGAGGTCGCCGTGCCCGTGACCCGGCCGCGCCGCGACTTGCCGACGGTCTTGCCGAGCACGTCCTTGTAGCTGACCGACGCGCAGCTCCGCGCCAGCGCGAAGACGAGCAGCAGCGCGACGACCAGCCAGGCCGCGAGCGCGCCTTCGAGCAGCAGCGCGACGATCCCGATGCCGACGACCGCCAGGCCCTGCGCCGCCGCGGCCAGCGCCCAGACGTGCTTGCGCACCGGCAGCCGGCGGACGCGGTGGCCCAGGAAGAGCTGCGGCAGCAGCGCGAACGCTTCGCGCACCGGGACCAGGAGACCCGTCGCCGCGGCCGGCCCGCCGATCGCCCCGACGAGCCAGGGCAGCACGAGCTTCGGGTCGAGCAGGCCGTCGCCGATCTTGGTCGACGTCAGGCTCGCGACGTGCAGCAGCACGTTGCGCGGCTGCTCGCGGCAGGCGCTCTCGGGGATGTCGCGGCAGGCGCGATCGGCGCCTTCGCCGAACACGAACTCGGCGACCCTAGCCGCGCGCTCGTCGATGGCTGGCACCTCGCATGCGACGCATGATGCGCGCCGGGCGCGGCCGCGCAAGCGAAGCCCGGCGCGAGGCGGCGGGCGCGGTCCTGCCGTCGGGGCTCTAGCGGAACGTCACCGCGACCACGTTGCTGGTCGCACAGCCGCCGTGGTCGTAGGCCTGGAAGAAGAGCGGCACGTTCGCGAGGAACGCCGGCACCGGCAGCCGGAAGGCGGCGGCGCCGTTCGGCCCCGCGACCGCGCTGGCGACGACGATCGCCGCGGCGAGGTCGAGTACCTGCACGCAGCCGGGCACGACCGTCTCGCCCCCGGCGAGGGAGACGCACAGGTGGACCGTGGCGCCGGCGGACGCCCCGTCGACGGCCAGTTCGGCGATCGCGCCGGCGACCGCGGGCGCGGGGCCGCGCAGCGCCACGTGCACCGGCGTCATCAGGAACGGCTCCCGGTGTCCGTTCCACGTGCCGGTGCCGACGATCGCGCCGTCGTCGCCGATGCCGAACGCGCGCGTAAGGTGCCAGCCGCTCTCAGGCGGCAGCAGTTCGTTGAGGTCGACGAGCGCGTGGCCGCTCGGGGCGAGCACGGCGCAGTACGGCGGCGCCGCGAACGTGCGCGCCCAGCCGACCGCGTCCCCGCGGGCGTTGACCGCCTCGGCGAAGCAGTCGGTGCCCGGCAGACGGCCGAGGTCCCTGACCGCGCCCTGGTCCCAGCCGACGAAGTGCAGGTGGCCCGTCGTCGGCGAGACCGCGGCGCCGACCGCGTAGCCGGCTTCGTTCGCGTCCGAGGCGACCGACCCGCCGCCGAGGTCCGGCAGCAGCGTCGGCAGGGCGCCGACCGACGTCGCGTCCCAGACGGCAGCGGCCGCGGTGCCGAAGTCCGCCACGTAGCCGAACACCCGGCCGCTGCCGATGACGGCGTTCGCGGCGCCGTCGACCGCCCAGGCCGGCATCGGCAGCGGCGTCGGCGACGCGCTGCCGTCGAGGTCGAGCCACGCGACCGGACGCGCGCGCAGGCCGTCGTCGCTGAAGCCGACCGCGAAGCCGCTGCCGTGCACACCGAGCACGGCGGCGAACGCGTCGCCGGGCGCGACGCCGAGGTCGACGGCGCTCCACGCGTTCGCGCCGTACGTCGACCAGACGACGGCGCTGGCCGGGGTCGCCGCGTTCGCCGCGGCGCCGCCGATCACGCCCGACGCGATCGTGTATGCCGAGCCCTCGCCGCCGGACGGCAGCGCGGGCAGCTGGGTCGCGACGCCGCCGCGCCAGACCACGGCGTGCGGCACGCCGGCGGCGTCGAGCAGTTCGCCGACGACGTCGCCGTGCGCGTCGATGTCCCACGCGACGCCGTGGGCGAGGCCCGGAGCCGTGAGCCGGCGGATCGAGTAGGCGCCTTGCGCGACCGCCCGATCCGCGATGGCGCACACGGCGGCGCATGCGGCGGCGAGCGCCGCGGTCAGTCGGAGGTGCAGATACGTCGGACGCGTCATCGTCGTGTCGAGGTCGAAGCGCGCCGACGAACCGGCGCCCGAAGGGTTGTGTGCGTGGGCGTGGGCACCGTTTCGGGAATCGCGCGCCACGAGGAAGCCCGCTGCCGGGCGCCGGGCGCCGGACGGCAGGCGACG
>CALKYL010000291.1 GCA_938003515.1 uncultured bacterium | reverse complement strand
CGTGATGGCCGGCCCGCGGCAGCGTCAGCCGGCGGCTCACGAGCGTCGCGGCCGGCGCGTCGGGATCCCCGAGCGCGGCGTCGACGACCCCGTCGTTCTCCTCGCGGTCGATCGAGCACGTCGCGTAGACCGTCGCGCCGCCGGGCCGGGTCGAGCGGAGGGCCTGCCGCAGGACCTCCCGCTGCTGCGACACGAGGCCGGCGAACGTCGTCGGCCGCAGCCGGCGCCGCACCTCGACGCGGCGGCCGAGCACGCCGGTGTTCGAGCACGGCACGTCGGCGAGCACGCAGTCGGCCTCGGGCAGGCGGCTCGGGTCGTCGACGACTTCGACCACGTCTTCGAGCCGCAAGCGCTCGACGTTGTCGGCGATGCGCTGCCGCCGGCGCTCGTCCGGGTCGTAGGCGAACACGCGGCCTCCCGGACGCACCCGCTCCGCGAGCCAGGTCGTCTTGGTGCCGGGCGCGGCACACAGGTCGACGACGGTGTCGCCCGGACCGCACGGCACCGCCTCGACCGCGGCGAGCGCCGTGGGGTCCTGCACGACGAAGCGGCCGACGCGGAACGGCGCGGTCGCGAACGGCGACTCGCCGCCGGTCCATCGCAGCAGCCGCGGGTGCTCGCAGTCCTCGACCTCGACCCCGGCCGCGACCAGCTCGGCGGCGAGCGTCGCGCGCTGCACGGACGGCCCGGTGCGCAGGAACACCCCCGGCCGCTCGCTCGCCGCCTCCGCGACGGTCGTGAGCCCCTCGCGCCCGTGCTGCTCGTCGACGCGGCGCGCGAGCCAGTCCGGCAGCGAATGCACGATCGCGAGCCGCGACAGCTCGTCGGCCGGCAGCGGCTTCGGCAGCCGCAGCACGCGCGTCGGGCCGAGCGCGAGCTCGGTCATCGGCGCGGCGGGATCGGCCGTGCGCAGGTCGATCGCCTGCGCGACGTTGCGCAGCATCGCGTTGGCGAAGCCCCGGTTCTGCCGCACCAGCTCGACGGTCTCGTGCACGGCGGCGTGCGCCGGCATGCCCGGCACGAACAACAGCTGCTGCACGCCGAGCCGCAGGGCGACGCGCAGGTGCGGGTCCTTCGGCAGCCCGCGCACCGCGAATCCCTCGAGCACGTGGTCGAGCAGCCGCTCGCGCCGCAGCACGCCGTGCGTCAGCTCCCACGCGAACGCCAGCTCGCGCCCCTCGACGCCGTGCCCGTCGAGCTCGTCACGCAGGCGCTCCGCGCGGCCGCGGTGGACCGCGGTCAGGGCGCGAAGCGCCAGTGCGCGCGCGCGGACCACGCGTCAGGCGCCCCTAACCGAAGCGTGCATCCGGCGCGATGTGGTGGCCGCGCACGAACTCGCCGGCCGTCATGTTGCGGCCGTTGTCGGGCTTGATGCGGGTGATCCGGTAGAGGTCCTTGCCGGTGCAGACCCGGATGCCCTCCTCGCCGGACGACTGCAGGGCGCCGGGGATGCCCATGCCGTAGAGGTCCTGCTCGACGGTGCCCTCGATGACGATGAAGCGCTTGTTGCCGAGGCGCGTCTGCGCGCCGGGCTTCGGGGTCATCGCGCGCACGAGCAGATCGATCTCGGTGGCGGGCAGGCTCCAGTCGATGACGCCGTGCTCCTTCTCGACCTTGGGCGCGTGGGTCGCCTTCGCGTGGTCCTGCGGCGCGTACTTCGCCTCGCCGTCCCGGATGAGCCCGAGCGCCTCGCACAGCGCTTCGCCGGACATCTCGGCGAGCCGCTCGCGCAGCGCACCGGCGTTCTCGGTCGGCGCGATCTCGGTCTTCTTCTGCAGCAGCACGTCGCCGGCGTCGAGCTGCTCGACGATCTTCATGATCGTCACCCCGGTCTCCTTCCGGCCGTCGCGGATCGCGCGCTGGACGGGCGCCGCGCCGCGGTAGAGCGGCAACAGCGACGCGTGCGCGTTGATCATGCCGTGCTTGGGCAGGCCGATCAGCGCCGGCTGGAGGATCACCCCGTAGCTGACGACGACGCCGACCTCGGGCTGCAGGCGGCGCAGCTGGTCGACGAACTCCGGGGAGTGCGGGTCGACGGGCTGCGCGCACGGCAGGTCGAGCTCGTTGGCCGCGAGCTTGACCTCGGCGTCGTAGATCTTGCGCCCGCGGCCGCGCGGCGCGTCGGGCTTGGTGACGACGAGCTCGGGCGCGAACCCGCCGTCCTTGAGCGCCTTGAGCGACGGGATCGCGAAGTCGCTGCTGCCGAAGAAGACGATGCGCAAGGGTCTCGGACGGAAAGGGGTCGCGACGCCGCCGGCGGGGGACGCCGACGGCGTGACCGAAGGTAGCGGCATGGGCCGGACCGGGCAAACCTCGCGGCGGCGGGCCGGCGACCCTGCCGACGGCTACCATGCGCCACCGATGGTCCTCCCGCCGACGGACGCGCACCCGAGCCTCGTGCCGTTCGAGCCGGCCGCGGAACGCAGCCTCGAGGTGTTCGGCGGCACCGTGTCGCTGGTGCTCGTGCCGCAGCGGCGCGAGCGCGCCGGCCGCGTGCACGCGGACCGCCCGGCGTTCGCGACCAGCCCTGTGGCGCGCATCGTCCGCGACGAGGCGTTCTGGCGGCACGGCGACCTCGCGCTGACGCCCAACCGCTACCCGTTCGCGCACGCCCAGCGCATCCTCTGGGCCACCGGCCCGGTGCGGGAGCCGGACGCGGCGTTCTGGCGGGCGGCGCTCGCGTGGACCGCGGCGGCGGGCGGCACCGCCCTGCTCAACAACGTCGGC
>CALKYL010000290.1 GCA_938003515.1 uncultured bacterium | reverse complement strand
CCAGGGCGTGCGCGGGCGCGTGCTGCTGCCGACCGGCGCCCCGGCGGCCGGCCAGGTCGTGATGCTCGTCGAGAGCGCCGCGGCCGATCCGTTGACGATCTTCCTGAAGAACCAGACCGGCCAGACGTCGCCGGCGCTGGCGACCGCGGAGACCGACGCGAACGGCGCGTTCGCGCTCGGCGTGCTGCGAGCCGGCCAGGCCGTCGACCTGCGCGTCGTCGGCAACGACTACCCCGAGCTGACCCGCAACCAGATCAAGGTGCGGTCCGAGGACTGGTACGACGCCGGCGAACTGCGCCTCGAGCAGGGACTCGTCGTGCAGGGACGGGTGCTCGACGTCGACACCCGCATGCCGGTCGCCGGCGCGACGGTGTTCCTGGCGAGCAGCCACCGCTCGCACGCGATGGTCGCCACGCCGGGCCGCGAGCGCGGCACCGCCTGCGAGACCGACGGCAACGGGTTCTTCCGCTTCACGAACGCCCCGAAGCTCGGCCTCGTCAACCTGATCGCCGAGGCCCAGGGCTACGCGTCGGGCCAGCTGCTCAACAAGCAGCTCGCGCAGGACGCGCCCAACGAGTTCGAGATCGAGATCGGCCGCGGCGAGACGATCACCGGCGTCGTCGTCGACGCCAACGGCGCCCGCATCCCCGGCGCCAAGGTGCAGGCCCACGGTCTCAGCACCAAGACGCCGCAGAGCGAGACCACGATCACGGACAGCGACGGCGAGTTCCGGTTCCCCAGCCTGCGCAAGGGGCCGTACAAGCTGACGACGACCGCCGACCGCTACGCCAACGTCGAGATCCCGCTCGCGTTGACCGGCGAGGACCTCAAGGTCGTCCTGCCCAAGCGCGGCACCGTGCTGCTCAAGGTGCTCAGCGCCGACCAGCGACCGGTCAAGGCCTACCGCCTGAGCCTGAAGCGCTCGTTCCCGAACAACTCGCTCGGGATCGGCAACGTGATCGACTTCCCCGACCGCAGCATCAACCCGGGCGACTACTCGTCGAAGCACGGGGGCGAGTTCGCGCTGATCGAGGGGCTTCCGTCGGGCGATTTCCGCTTCCAGATCAGCGAACGCCGCCACGCCAAGACGCTGTCCCCCACCTTCCGGGTCGTCGAGGGCGGCGACCCCGTCGAGGTCGTCGCGGTGCTGACGCTGGGCGCGTCGATCACCGGCACGGTCATCGACGACTCCGGCAAGCCCGTGCGCGGCGCCGTCGTCATGACCGACATGAACGCCTGCATCGCCGCCAACGCCGGCATCCTCGAGATCTTCCGCTCGATGATCCCGGAGAAGCACACGACGCTGAAGACGGAGACGGACGCGCAGGGCCGCTTCCGCATCGACCGGCTGTCGTTCGCCGACTACATGCTGCGCGTGTCCCACGACGACTACTGCGAGGGCGTGAGGGTCGACATGACCCTCGAGCAGGAGGGGCAGATCGTCGACGCCGGCGTCATCCAGCTGCAGCGCGGCGCGATCGTCGAGGGCATCACGACCGTCGACGGCAAGCCCGCCGGCCAGATCAAGGTCGTGGTCTCCGTGCCGATGTCGAACGCCCTGCCGAACGCCCAGCCGGGCGCGGTGCCGACGCCGCCGGCCGCGGGCCAGCAGCCGATGTTCAACGCGCACACGCTCAGCGACGGGGACGGCCGGTTCCGGCTGCTCAAGCGCGTGCCGCCCGGGACCTACAAGGTCACCGCCTCGCGTCAGTCGAGCCAGAACCCGTTCGACGCGCTCATCGACATGAAGCACACCGAGCGCGAGCTGCGCATCGTGTCAGGGCAGGACCGGGTCGAGCTGACGTTCAACCTCGCCGGCCGGTAGGAGCGCCCGCGAGCGGGCGCCCGCCGCGGGTCGACCCCCGTCCGGCGGCACCCGCGCGCTGACCGTCGCGAGGTCCCCGGCTACAGTCCCGGCATGCCAGCTTCGCGACGGGCCAACTACTGGGACTACATCCGCGTCGAGGACCTGCTCGCGCTGCAGGCCGGCGTCGACGCCGACGAGCGCCTGCTGTCCGACGACGAGGTGCGCTTCATCGTCATCCATCAGGTCGACGAGCTGTGGTTCAAGCTCGTGCTGCGCGAGCTGGTCACGGCGCGCGACCTGTTCGCGAGGCCGCGGGTGCCCGAGGACGCGTTGGCCGGCGCCGTGCAGAGCCTGAAGCGGGTGACCATCTGCTTCGAGCTGGCCGCCCAGCAGTTCCGGCTGATGGAGACGATGCGCACGCAGGACTACCTGACGTTTCGCGACAAGCTCAACCCGGCCAGCGGCTTCCAGTCGGCCCAGATGCGCGAGATCGAGGTGCTGATGGGCCTGGCCGACGCCGAGCGCATCCCGTTCGGCAACGAGGGCAGCTACCTCGACGCGCTGCGCAGCCACGACGGTTCGCCGTCGCCGGCGCTGGCGCGGGTCGAGCGGCGCCTCGAGGACCTGCCCACGCTGCGCGCGGCGGTCGACGCCTGGCTCGCCCGGACGCCGATCCACGGCAGCCGGCCGGACGACCCGGGCGACGCGGACGTGGTCGCCGGCTGGATCCGCGACTACCTGGCCGGCCACGAACGGCTGTGCGAGCGCGCGCTCGAGCACGCCGTCCTGGTCCAGGCGCTGTCCGGGCCCGACGAAGCGCGCCTTCGCGCCCGCTACCGCGGCCAGCTGCAGGGCGCGCGGCGGCACCTCGAGGCCGAGGACGTGCCGGCCGACCGCCGCTCTGCCGCGCGCCGGCTGCGCGCCGCGATCCTGTTCGTGGACAGCAACCGCACGCTGCCGCTCTTGAGCTGGCCCGGCCACGTCATCGACGGCCTGATCGAGTGCGAGCAGGCGATGCTGACCTTCCGCCAGCGGCACGCCCGCATGGTCGAGCGCGTCATCGGCCGCCGGGTCGGCACGGGCGGCAGCGACGGCGTCGACTACCTCGACCAGACGGCGCTGCGCTACCGCGTGTTCCCCGAGGTCTGGGCCGCGCGCACCCTGCTGCTGCCGCCCGAGCTGTGCCCCGAAGTGCGAAACCGCGACTACTACGGCCTCGCGCAGAGCTGACCGGGTCAGCGCGCGCGGCCGAGCCTGCGGTTGTCCCGGCGCGACCTCCGGCGGCGGAACGCCAGCGTGCCGTCGGCGCGCACGCGGCGCTTGCGGAAGCCGAGCAGGTGGAAGATCTCGACGACGAACAGCCGCGCGACGCGTGGGTTCGCCAGCAGCGTGTCGGGCTCGTCCGGGTCCCGCCGCACGCCCGGCAGGAGCGGCAGCACGGCGCCGACGCGCAGCGCGCGCAGCCACCGCGCGAGCCACAGCCAGAACGGCCACACCCGCCGGGCGAGGAAGTAGCCGTCGTCGCCCTGCTGCTGGTAGAGCGGCAGCATCACGTGGCCGGCGAGCTGCGCGCGCACCTCGCCGCGCCGGTCGGTCGCCAGGAGCCGCCCCTTCTCGACGCGCGCGAAGTTGACGAACCCGGGCTCCATGCGGAACCGGTCCTGCGCGGCGATGACCTGCCGGTGCACGATCTCGACGATCGCCGGCGCGCCGCCGACGGCCGCCCGCAGCCGCGCCCGGTAGCCCTCGGTGTCGACGGCCTCGGGCAGGACCATGCCGAGGCGCACCAGCAGGAGCCACAGCACGGCCTCGAGGTTGTCGACCGCGGCCTCGCTGTCGTGCTGGCCGCCTTCGACCGCGAAGCCGGCGATGCCGCGCTCGGCGAACCACTCGAGCGACGCGCCCTCGATCGTCTCCTCGATGCCGAGGATGATCGGCACCCCGGTCGCGAAGCCGAGGCGCCGGTTGTCGATCGTGTCCGCGAGGCACAGGAACGGCGAGCCTTCGGCGGAGCTCGTGTGCAGGTCGACGAACAGGATCGGCCCCGTCGCCGTGCGATCGACCTCCTCGAACTGCGCCAGGAGTTCGCGCTGCTCGACGTCCTCGGGGCCCAGCTCGTGCGGGTCCTTCTCGGCCAGCGCGTCGAGCGCCTCGCGGCTCCAGCCGCGGTTCAGGTCCCGGACCAGGAACCGCTGCCGACGGGCGAGCGCCTGCAGGTTCCCGGCCAGCGCGACGAAGCGCCCGCGCATCGGCAGCTCGCGGCGGCGCAGGTCGTCGACGACGCGCCGGAGCGCGCGCACGCCGGCCGGCTCGTTGCCGTGGATGCCGCCGGTTGCCAGCAGCGTCGGTCCGGGCCGGCCGTGGTCGACGCAGCCGATCCGCCGCTCGAGCGCCTGCGCCGCCGACGCCTGCGCCCCCGACGCGTGCGCCTCCGTCACGCGCCGTCGTTCTCCCGCAGGTGCTTCTCGAACAGCATCGCCGCGACGCGGATGAGGTCGCGCTCGGTGATGATGCCGACGAGCCGCTTCTCGTCCTCGACCACCGGCAGGCTGCCGATGCGGTGCTTGCGCATCAGCTCGATCGCCTCGAGCGTCGGCGTCGTGGGTGTGACGGTGATCGGCTCGTGGATCATGATGTCCTTGACCGCGACCGGCGTGCGCTCGGTGCCGCGCATGCCCTGGCCGACCAGGCGCAGCAGGGTGCGGTGCGAGACGAGGCCGACGAGGCGGCCCTCGTTGTCCTCGACCGGCACGTGGCGGATGTGCCGCCAGTCCATCAGGCTCGCGGCGAGGTCGACGACGTCCTCGGGATGCACCGTGAACAGGTCGGTCGTCATGAACTGCCCGACCAGGACGTAGCTCTCCTTCCAGCCTTCGAACTCGCCGGTGTCGGCGAGCTCCCACGTGTGCACCGGCTCGCCGGATTCCTGGCGGCGCTGCATCGCGCGCACGAGCGCCGTCATGCGCTGGTCCTTCGTGCCCTTGTCCCCCATCGCGCTCAGGGAGTCGAGCACCCAGCGCGCGCCGGTGCGGCCGCGCTGGCAGCGCTCGGAGAGGATGCCGAGGTAGCGCTCGATGTCGTCGCCGTCGACCTTGGCGCGTTCGAGGCGGGCCCTCGCCAGCAGCACGCCCTGGAACAGCCCCTGCGCCGCGTACTCACGGCCGTGGAACCAGGTCAGGTTGGCCTGCAGGCCGAGCCGGGCGGCGGCGACGAAGTTGCCCTTCGCGTCGTCGAACGACATCGCGCGGCTGACGTCGTCGAACTCGTCCGAGACCGCGGCCATCAGGCCGAAGAAGAACGCCGCCGTCGCCATCTCGTCGACCGGCGTCGGCCCCGACGGGAACGCACGCGCCTCGATGCGCAGGTGCGGCTTGCCTTCGCTGATCCCGTAGCACGCCCGGTTCCAGCGGTAGACGGTGCCGTTGTGCAGCCGCAGCGCGGTCAACGCCGGCACGCCGCCGCGATCGAGCACCGCCTCGGGGTCCTCGTCGATGTTGCTCGCCAGCACGACGCGGAAGCGCGCGATGTCCTCGCGGAAGATCTCGAGCACGGACTCCCGGACCCAGCCGTCGCCGAAGTCGACGCGCGGCCGCCGGCCGCGCTGCTGGTGCGCCTGCGACCGCGCGTCCACCGACTGCTGGAACAACGCGACGCGCGTCTCCCGCCACAGCCGCCGGCCGAGCAGCACCGGCGAGTTCGTCGACGCCGCGAGCACCGGGGCAGAGATCGCCTGCGCGGTGTTGTAGAGCTTGGCGAACTCCTTCGGGCCGACCTGGAAGTGCACCTGGAAGCTCGCGTTGCACGACTCGAGCATGACGTTGTCGTGCGTCATGTCGAGCTCGTCGACGCCCTTGATGCGGAACTGGAACTCGCCGCCGCGCAGCTGCGACATCGCGTTGTTGAGCGCGAGGTAGCGCGGGTTCTGCACCATCGACGCGATCGACAGGTCCGCCCGACGCAGGGTCGGCAGGATGCCGCACAGCACGATGCCGCCGCCCTTGTCCGCCGCGGTGCGGCGCGCCCGCGCCAGCAGGTCGCACAGCTCCGCCTCCATCTCCGACAGGCAGCGGCCGCCGAACACGCGCGGCGACAGGTTGCACTCGAGGTTGAACTGCGCGAGCTCGTAGGTGAACTGCGGGTGGTCGAGCGCCTTCATCATCGACTCCGCGGCGTTCCAGGCGCGGCCGGCGCGGTCGAGCAGGAACATCTCCTGCTCCGCGCCGATGCGGCGCACCCCGGTCTCGAAGCGGTCTTCGTCGAGCATGCGCTCGAGCGCGTGCACGTCGGCCAGGATGGCCTTCATGAACGCGCGCAGCTCGGCGTCGGAGAACTTGTTCGGCAGGTCGTGGCGGCCCATGGCGATGGCGGTCCTCCGCACGATACCCGCGCGACCGCCGGCCGCCATGCAAGGGTGGCGCCGCTGCGCACTTCGGCGCGGGGCCGCCGACGCCTGCGGGCGCCGCGCTGGCGTCGCGGGCCGGCTCACGGCGGCGGCCCGCCACCGGCGTCGCTCAGCGCACGAAGCCGTTGAACATGATCCGCTTCTCCTGCACCACCGGGTGGTTCAGGTGCACGACCATGTCGCCCTTGACGAGCCCCTTCGGCGCGTCCGCCGACACGGCGAGCTCGACGATCAGCTTGTCGCCGTCCTTGCGGGTGGTCGCCGTGACGAACTCCGACGACATCGACATCTTCTGGAACTCGATCCGGGTCGCCTCGAGCTCGACGCCGTCGTTGGGCTCGAACACGACCTCCTTCTTGGTCTCGGAGCCCTTGCGGATCAGACCGAGGGTCAGAAAGCCGCCCGGCTTGGCCTCGAGCGGGCCCTGCACGAACGCCAGCACGCGCACGTTGAACGTCGCCCCGCCGTTGACGTCGGTGCGGAAGCGCAGCACGCCGCCGCCGCCCACGTCGGCGTTGACCGGCCCGTACGTGCCGTGGATGGTCCAGACCGCGTGGTCGCCGACGGTCGACTTCTCCCACCGGACGTCGAACGCCTCGCCGGCGTCGTCCATGCCGACGATGGCCCAGTCCGGCCGCAGCGGCGACTGCACCGTCACGGTGAACTCGCGCGTCTCGTTCCAGGTCATCTTGTTCAGATTGACCTCCTTCGGCGAGATCGAGAACAGCTGCGCGCCGGTGGCCCGGAACGACAGCCGCGTGTGCGGCAGCTTCTCGTCGGTCGAGTGGATGTCGAGCGTCGCCTGCTTCGGGCCGGTGATGTTGTTCATGTCGAGGTGCGCCTCGACCTCGCCCTTCTCGTGGCCGCCGATCGTGATCGACTCCACCGGCTCCAGCTTCTCGGGCTGGCCGGGCACCTGGACGACGCGCACCAGCTGCTTGGACGGCTTCGAGATCAGCCGGTAGGTGCGGTCCTCGACCCGGATGACCGCCATCGCGCACTGGCAGCTCGGCGTCAGGCTGCTCCACTCGACCACGCCGTCGCCCGGGTTCGCGAACGCGAACACGCCGACGGCGTCGCCCTCGCCGTAATAGGTGCCGAGGTCCCGGTTGGTCACGTCGAACCAGGAGTTGCCGCCCGCCGCTTCGGCCCCGGGGCGCTGGCCGCCGTCGGCGCGCACGACCTTGGGCTGCACGGCGGCGTCCGGTTCGTGCTTGGCGTCCTGCGCGGCGAGGCCGGCGCCGGAGGCCAGGATCGGGGCGAGGGCGAGGCTACGGAGGACGGGGTTCATGGTCATCTCGCGGGTTCTCGGGTAGCTGCGGGCTCGGGCAGGACGGGGCGGCCGAGACGGCCACTCGGCCAGGAGGGCGGAGCAGTATAGCCACCGGCGGGGCCGAAAACTCCCGGCCGGACCGCCGCCGCCCCACGCCGGGACCGACCGGTCGAAGCGCCGGTGGCATCGGCGGCGTCTCTGGGCACGATGGCAGCCCTATGCGCGCTCCGTCCCGCCTCGCCGCGGTCCTCGTGCTGGCTCTCTGCTCGACGACGTCCGGATGCTGCTCGCTCGCCCGGCTGTTCTGCGGACCGGACCGCACGCCCTGGATCTCGGTGGACTTCGGCGCCCCGGAAGCGACCGTGCGCACCCTGCTCGAGGCGCTGCGGCGCGACGACCCCGAGACGGTCTACTTCTGCCTGTCCAACGACTTCCGCGCCCGACTCGGCGTCGACGCGATGACCGCGCAGCTCGCGTGGCCGCGCATCCGCGAACAGAACCCCGGCCTGCACCTCGCGGGCTACGCGGACGTGCCCGAGCCCACCCGCCGCGGGCTCGACCGCGCCGCGTTCCTGCTCGACGTCGAGGGCACCGCGGTCGAGGTCGCGCTGGTGCGCGAGTCCTACTACCTCGTGCGCTACGCGCGCGTGCTGCGCGGCGCCGACGGCTCCGTCGCGTTCGGGCCGCCCGGCGAGGTCGGCGCGTCGATCCCCTCGTTCGAGGGGTTCGCCGAGGTGGAGGTCGTCGACGACCGCGTCGACGACCGGTCCCGGGTGACGCTGGCGCCTTTGACCTTCGGCCACCCGGGCTTCGACGCGATCCCGCTCGACCAGGTCGAGCGCGTCGGGCTCGAGCGGCGCTGGAAGATCGACGCGATCCGCTCGCGCTGACGCGGCCGGGCGGAGCCGGCTCAGCTGCCGGTCGCGCGCACGATCACCTTCGCCCCGCGCGGCAGGATCCGGAACAGCTCCGCGATGTCCTCGTCGAGCATGCGGATGCAGCCCATCGACGACATGGTGCAGATCGTCTCGGGCATCGGGGTGCCGTGGGCGCCGAAGCCCACGAACTGCGGGTGCTGGAACTTGATGAAGTACTCACCCAGGATGTTGTTCGGGTGGCCGTACGGATAGACGTTGCCGTCCGGCGCGGTCCACTGCGGCCGCGGCTGCTTCTCGACGACCGTGAACTCCGCGACCGGGGTGCGGTCGTGCTCGCCGTGGCCGACCCAGTAGAGCCGCAGCAGGCTCTCGCCGACGAAGACCATCATCGCGTAGCTGCGCTTCT
>CALKYL010000289.1 GCA_938003515.1 uncultured bacterium | reverse complement strand
CGGCCGGCGGCCCGGCCGGCGACCGGCGGGTCGAGCGGGGCGCCCACCTCGACCTCGGTCGAGACCCGCTCGAGGAAGCGGCCGACGGGCTGGCCCGTCGTGCCGTCGTAGAGGTCGAACTTCAGGTCCATCGCGACGACGTGCTTGTCCCCGATCCTGGCCTGCGTGCCCATGGTCACCGGGATCTCGAACACCGCGTAGTTCTCGTAGACCGGGCGGCCTTCGTAGGCCTTCGCCAGCGTGCCCGGCTCGGCCGGGCGCACCATCAGCGCCCCGATCTGCACCGGGTCGTCGGCGCGCTGCGTGCCCGGCATCAGCTCGATCGGGGCGGGCGACGGGAGCACCGTCTGCCCCTGCAGGAGAGCCGTCACGAGCAGCGTGCCCGACTGGCCGGGCAGGAGCTTCTCGGGCCGCCAGGCGGCGACGAACCGGCAGTAGGAGGACGCGCCGCGCCGCACGCCGCGCTCGAGCTGCTGCTCGGGGGTGAGGTTCTCCCAGCCGCCCTCTGGCTTGCCCCCGTCGCCGTCGCCGGCCTCCCGGCGCGCCTTCATGATCCCCTGCATCTTCTCGTCCGAGGCGCCGCCCCCCGGTTCGCGCTGGGCAGGCAAGCCGAGGGCGAGACCGGCAGCGACGAGCACGAGACGGGACAGGAGCGACGGGCGAGGGATCATGGGCTGCGCGGGCCGGCCCGAAAGGGCGCCGGGAACGGGGTGCGGGATGCTACCAAGCAAACCCGACCTCCGACGGCCGACCGGGCCAGAACTTCCCCGGCCGGGAACGGCGGCCGCGGCCGGCCCTTGATATGGCCCCATAGCGAGGCTAGTTACGGCGCCCCATGTCCACGGACGCCGTCGCCACCGAAGACCAGGTTCTGGAAGCGCTTCGCGCCGTGCGCGATCCGGACCTCGACCGGGACATCGTCTCGCTCGGGTTCGTCAAGGACCTTCGCATCTGCGGCGGCAACGTCGCGTTCGCGATCGAGCTGACGACGCCAGCGTGCCCGGTCAAGGACCTGATGAAGGCCGAGGCGCAGCGCGCGGTCGCGGCGCTGCCCGGCGTCGCCGAGGTCGCGATCGAGATGACCGCGCGGGTGACCGCGAGCCGGCCGGTCCTCGGCGACAAGGGTCTGATCCCCGGCGTCAAGAACGTGCTCGCGGTGTCGTCCGGCAAGGGCGGCGTCGGCAAGTCGACCGTCGCGGTCAACCTCGCGTGCGCGCTCCGGAAGGCAGGCGCGAAGGTCGGCATCCTCGACGCGGACGTCTACGGCCCGAACGTGCCGCTGATGCTCGGGGTCAAGGGCGAACCGCGCGTCGTCGACAAGCAGATCGTGCCGTTCGAGAAGCACGGCCTGCAGATGATGTCGATGGCGCTCCTGGTCTCGGAGGACCAGCCGGTCATCTGGCGCGGGCCGATGCTGCACTCCGCCGTGCGGCAGTTCCTGTTCGACGTCGCGTGGCACGACCTCGACTACCTCGTCGTCGATCTCCCGCCGGGCACGGGCGACGCCCAGCTGTCGCTCAGCCAGCAGTCGCACCTGATGGGCGCGGTCATCGTCACGACGCCGCAGGACGTGTCGGTGCTGGACGTCAAGAAGGCGATCCGGATGTTCCAGACGGTCAACGTGCCGATCCTCGGGGTCGTCGAGAACATGGCGTGGTTCACGCCGCCCGGCCAGACCGAGCGCTACCGCCTGTTCGGCGAGGGCGGCGGCCAGCGCATCGAGAAGGAGTTCGGCATCCCGCTGCTCGGGCAGATCCCGATCGAGCTCGCCGTCCGCGAGGGCGGCGACCGCGGCGAGCCGATCGTGCTGGCCGCGCCGCACTCCGCGAGCGGCAGGGCCTTCACCGAGATCGCCGGCCGCCTCGCCCAGCGCATCAGCGTGCTGAACGCCGAGTGAACACCGCCGGGCAGCCGCCTGCGCAACCCGGACGAGCCCCTTCCCACGCAGGCATGGACGTCAGAGACTCGAGGCCACCGATGACCGACCGCTCCCAGGCAAGCAAGACCCGCTTCACCCGGCTGACGACGATGCTCGAGGCGCTGACAGCCGACCCCTCGCTGGGCATGGTGCTGATGCGCGACTTCCATCTGGGCGGCTGCAGCAACTGCGGCTTCGATCCGAACGACACGATCGAGCACGTCGCGCAGCAGAACGGCATCCCGCCCGAGCGGCTGCTCGCGGCGCTCAACCGCGAGAGCTGACCGCCGACGGCGGTCCGCCGGGAGCGCCGGACGACGAAGCCGCGGCCCCGCAGAGGTCCGCGAACGACCGTCGACCGGGAGCAGGCGGGCAGAGCCCCCACTCCTCGAGCGTCGGGTTGCCCGGCCCGTCGGGCCGCAGGAGCGCGGACGGCAGGTGCACGTGCGCGTGGATCGACACGCTGCCGAGGTCCCGCGGCTGGCGCAGCCACTGCATCGTGCCGGGGCGGCGGTGGCCCGACCGCGGATGGAAGGAGAAGTGCAGGAACCACAGCCCGGGCAGCCACAGCGTGTGCGGCGAGGACTGCACGTACTGGTCTCCCGTCTCGACGAAGCCGTGCCGCCCCCACTCGAGCCCGTTGCCGCGCAGGTTGTGCAGCGCCGTGATCCGCACGAGGTAGTTGTAGGCCGAGTGGTCGTCGTCCGGCGCGAGGTAGTCGACCGGACGGCACGTGTCCGGACCGGCGAAACCCGGGCAGATCGGCCGCAGGCCGATGTTCTTGACCAACACGCCGTCGGTCGGGGTCGGATCGAACGGCCGGCCGTGGTTGTGCGGCGGGTCGTGCAGGGCCGGGTGGTGCTCGTGCACCTCGAGCAGCCGCCGGCAGAACGCCAGCACGTCGTCGGCGTAGACCTCGTCGCCGTCGAGCGTCAGGACGTGCGTCGCGCCGCGCCTGCGCGCCTCGGCGAGCATCATCTCGCGGTTCGCCTGTTCGTCGTCGCCGCCGAAGTCCTCGAACAGCGTCAGCTTGTCGCCGAGGTGCCGCATGCCCCGCACGACCTCGACGGTCGCGTCGGCGCTCTTGTTGTCGAACACCAGCACCTCGTCGACGTGCGGCGCGACGGACGTGAGGGCGTACCAGATCCAGTACTCCTCGTTCCGCACCATCGAGATCGAGACGAGCTTCATGCCGACGGCGACCTGCCCACGGCATGGATCGGCGCGCCGCGGCCGGGCACTTGAGCGCACCCTTGCAGTGGGCGCCGCGATCGCCCACATTGTCGGCCCCTCGGGCGGCGTTCCGGCCGCCCTCCCCCCAGACGATCCATGGTTACCGAACTCACCGACAGCAACTTCAAGAGCACGGTGGAAGCCGCGAAGGTCCCGGTGCTGGTCGACTTCTCCGCCAGCTGGTGCCAGCCGTGCAAGGCGCTGGCGCCCACGATCGACAAGGTCGCCAACGAATACACGGGCAAGATGGAGGTCTACAAGATCGACATCGACAGCGCGCAGGAGACCGCTGCCTCCTTCGGGATCATGAGCGTGCCGACCTGCATCTTCTTCCGGGACGGCAAGGAGGTCGATCGCTTCATGGGCAACGCCGACCTGCGCACCGTCAAGGGTCACGTCGACCGCGTGCTCGCCTGATCGACGCCGGCCGCGCGCTTCGGCGCCCCGGATCGACCCTCGCCGGGCGTCGCTGGGTGGCCCGGCGGCCGACGCAGGTGCAGCCACAGCAAGACGAGCCCGAGGGGCACGCTGCCGAAGGCCAGCAGCCACCGGCGCCGAGCGGGCGCGACCGCGAGCGGCGTCACGCAGCGCACGCCGTCGACCGTGGCGCGCAGCGCGTGCATGCCGTCCCGGTCGGGCTCGAAGCCGAGCCGGCCGCCGGCGTCGGTCTCGCCGAGCTCCCGGCGCGATCCGTCCGGGAACTCCACGACGACCGGGACCGACGCGGCGGGCGCGTCACCGCGCCGCACGGTCACGACGACCTCGGCGCCGACCTCGGTCCGCGCGGGCGCGACCGTGAGGTCCTGGGCGAGCAACAGACAGGCGAGGGTCACGGCCGCGGTCACGCGCGCTAGTCTGCCGCCTTGCTCCCCGAAATCGAGCACCTCGGTCGCATGGCCTACGAGCCGGCGCTCGCCCGCATGCGCGCGCTGCACGCCGACGTCGCCGCCGGCGCGCCGGGCCGCGTCCTGTTCGTGGAGCACGAGCCGGTCTACACCGCCGGACGGGCGACGCCGCCCGACGAGCTGGGCCTCGGCGTCGTGCCGATCGAGCGCGGCGGCAGGGTCACCTACCACGGCCCCGGGCAGCTCGTCGTCTACCCGATCGTGCGCCTGCCCCGGCGCGACGTGCGCGACTGGCTACGCCGGCTCGAGCGGTTCGGCGTGCGCGTGGCCGCCCGCTTCGGCCTCGCGGCCGAGCCGTCGGTCGACGGCACGGGCGTGTTCGTCGACGGCCGCAAGATCGCGTCGATCGGCGTCGCGGTGCGCCGCTGGACCAACCTGCACGGCATCGGCATCAACGTCGCGATGGACGACGCGCCGTGGCGTGCGGTCCGGCCGTGCGGCCTGTCACCCGACGTGATGACGGACCTCAGCCGCGCCGCCGGCGTCCCGATCTCGATGGCGGACGCCGCGGCGGCGGCGGCAGCAGCCATTTCCGTGCTCGTCGATCCCGGCGATCCGGTATGAACGCGGACCGATGACCGGGACCGTCGAGCTCGACCGGGACGGCAGGCACCTGCTGATCCGCTTCCCGTATCGCGAGGACCTCGTCGCGATGGTCAAGGAGCTGCCCGGGCGGCGCTGGGACCCGCGCCAGAAGCTCTGGCGCGTGCCCGCCGAGAACGTCGAGGCGGTCTACGCCGCGTGCTCGCGACACCTGTTCGAGTTCGCCGGCGAGATCTCCCAGCTGCTGGCGGGCACGCTGTCTCTGCCCGCCGACGAGGGACCCGCCGCGAAGCCGTCGGACCCGCGTCGGGAGAGGGCCCCGGAGCCCACGGGCGCCGGCGCCGACCCGCGGGCCGGCGCGCTGACCGTCTCGGAGCTGAACGCGCGCGTACGCGACTGCCTGCAGGAGCGCTTCCCGGAGCCGCTCTGGCTCGTCGGGGAGGTCGTCGACTTCGACAAGTCGGCCGGTCGCCAGCACCGCTTCTTCGTGCTCGCCGAGAAGGCCGAGGGCGCGGAGCGGGCGCGCGCCGTCGTCGAGGTCGCGCTGTTCGCCGGCGTCGCCGAACGGCTGCTGCCGGCCCTCGCCGCCGGCGAGCCGCCGCTGACGCTGCGCGACGGGCTCGAGATCCGGGCGGCCGTGCGCGTCGACCTCTACCCGCCGAGCGGCCGCTTCCAGGTGGTCGTCGTCGACATCGACGCGTCGTTCACGCTCGGCAGGCTCGCGCTGAGCCGCGAGCAAGTGCTGCGCGAACTCGTCGAGCGCGGTCTGGCCGCGCGCAATCGCGCGCTCGGCGTGCCGGTGCCCGCGCTGCGCGTCGGCGTACTGACGAGCCCCGACGCCGACGGCTGGAACGACTTCTCGCGCCACCTCGCCGAGTCCGGCTGCGGCTTCGAGGTGACGCTGTTCCCGATCCGCGTGCAGGGCGTCGATCTCAAGCCGACGATGCTCGCGGGTCTCGAGTGGTTCGCCGAACGCGCGACCGACTTCGACGTCCTGTGCATCGTGCGCGGCGGCGGATCGCGGACCGACCTCGCATGGTTCGACGATCGCGACGTCGCGGTCGCGGTCGCGCAGCACCCGCTCAAGATCCTCGTCGGCATCGGTCACCAGCGCGACCGCTCGGTGCTCGACGAGATCGCGCACTCGGAAAAGACGCCCACGGCCGTCGCCGCGTTCCTCGTGCGCGGCGTCGAAGCCGCGCGCGACGACGTCGCGGAACGCGCCGATCGCCTCGCGGACGCGGTCGCGGACCGGATCGCCGAGGAACGCGTCCGGCTCGAACGGCTCGGGCGGGCGATCGCGGCCGCCGCGCACGAGCGTCTCGCCGACGCGCGACGGCGCGTCACGGACGCGGCGCGCGAACTGCAGGGGCGCGCCTCGGTGCGCGTCGCCCGCGAACGCGGCGAGCTGCGCCACGCCGCGACCCGCC
>CALKYL010000288.1 GCA_938003515.1 uncultured bacterium | reverse complement strand
GAACCCGACGCGCTCGCGGCGCTCGGAAGCGGCCACCTGCTCGACGCCTGCCGCTTCCCGCGCCTCGACACCGCCGCGGTGGCGGCGGCGCCGCGCGCGAGCCCCTTGCGCGGGTTCCGCCGCGACCGAGCGGTCGCGCTGCGCCACTTCGAGGCCGGAACCGACCTCGACGACTTCGTCTGGGCCGAGCGCGACCCGGACCGGGCGGCGAACGTCGACGCGGGGCTCCTGGTCGTGCCGGGCCACCTCTGGCTCGAGCCCGGTCCGCGCCCGCTGCTGCTCGAACTGGTGCGCGACCTCGTGGTCGTCGTCGAGGGCAACCTGTATCTCGGTCGTTCGCTGCACGTGGTCGGCCCGGGCCGCCTCCTGCTGGTGACGTCCGTGCCGGAGCGGAGCGTCGTGCTCGCGGATCGCGACGGCGGGGGGGGATGGTCCGCCGGCGACGTGCTGCGCACCGGCGCGCGGTTCGCGGGGCCGGTCGAAGGCGGGGGCGCGGTCTACCTGGGCGTGCCCGGCGCGACCGGCGCGACGATCTCGTGTGACGGCGGCCTCGTCGTCGCCGGGGAACTGCACGTCGCGGTCGAAACCAACGTCGCGGGGCCGGTCGTGCTCCGACACGGGGTGACCGACCTGCGCGGTCGCCCGGGCGGGGCGATCGTCGGGAGCGCGCGCTGGCGCTTCCTCGCCGCCCGCGAGCGCGTGCCGGGCTTCTTCGTCGAGGGGGCGCCCCGCCCGGGGCTGCTGGTGCTGCGGACGGCGCGCGAATCCCTTTACCCGGACCTGCCCGCTCGCTAACGTGCGCGGCCCGTTACGGGGTCGTAGCTCAGTTGGTAGAGCGCTGCGTTCGCAATGCAGAGGTCAGGGGTTCGACTCCCCTCGACTCCACCAGCCGCCGCCCCTGGCTCGACGAGCCAGGGGCGGCATCGTTTCGGCCCGCGTTCGGCGGGCCGTGCCGCGCTGCCGAGGCGCGCTCTGGACCGGGCGGACGGATGCCGTGAGAACGGATGCCGTGAAATTCGCCGGCTCGCGGCGCGCTCGCCCGAGGCCCGAATCGGTCGGCCTTCCGGCGTGGCCGCCGCGGCGGTGGTCGTTACGATGGTCGGCCCGGAACCGACCGACAATCGAACGATGCCCCGTCCCGTGATCGTCAGCGCCTGCCGCACCGCCATTGGCAAGTTCCAAGGTGCGCTGTCGCCCTTCTCCGCTCCGCAGCTCGGTGGTCTGGCCGTGGGCGAGGCCCTGCGCCGCAGCGGCGTGCCGGCCGACCAGATCGAAGAGGTCCTGATGGGCAACGTGCTGCAGGCCGGTCTGGGGCAGAACCCGGCCCGGCAAGCCCAGCGCGCCGCCGGCATCCCCGACGCGACCGCGGCGGTGACGATCAACAAGGTCTGCGGCTCGGGGCTCAAGACCGTCATGCTCGCCGCGCAGGCGATCAAGGCGGGCGACCTGAAGGTCGCGGTCGCCGGCGGCATGGAGTCGATGTCCAACACGCCCTACTACCTGCCGCAGGCCCGATCCGGTGCGCGGCTCGGCCACGCCCAGGCGCTCGACGGCATCGTCTGGGACGGCCTGTGGGACCACTACAACGACTTCCACATGGGCAACACCGGCGAGCTGGTCGCGGAGAAATACGGCGTCACCCGCGAACAGCAGGACGCCTACGCCGCCGAGAGCCACCGCCGCGCGGTCGCCGCGCGGGACGCCGGCGCCTGCGCCGACGAGATCTTCACGGTCGAGGTGCCGCAGCGAAAGGCGGACCCGCTCGCGTTCCGCGTCGACGAGGGGCCGCGCGCCGACACGTCGGCGGAGGCGCTCGCGAAGTTGCGTCCGGTGTTCCGGCGCGACGGCGGCACGGTGACGGCGGGCAACGCCAGTTCGATCAACGACGGCGCCGCGGCGACCGTGGTCTGCGACGAGGAGTTCGCCGCCGCCCACGGCCTCCGGCCGCTGGCCCGCATCACCGGCTACGCGACCGGCGGCCTCGCGCCGGAGTGGGTCATGATGGCCCCGGAGGTCGCGACCAAGAAGCTCTGCGCGCTGCTGAAGTGCGGCGTCGGCGACTTCGACCTTGTCGAGATGAACGAGGCGTTCAGCGTGCAGATGGTCGCGCTGCAGCGTCAGCTCGAGGCCGATCCCGCGAAGTGGAACGTGCACGGCGGCGCCGTCGCGCTCGGCCACCCGATCGGCTGCTCCGGCACCCGCGTGCTGGTGACGCTGCTGCACGCGCTGCGGCGGCACGACAAGACGACCGGCCTCGCCGGGCTGTGCCTCGGCGGCGGCAACGCCGTCGTCATGGCCGTGGAACGCGTCTGATCGAATCGAGGGCACACTTCATGACCAGCTCCAGGCTCCCGAAGGCAGTGGCCGTCGTCGGCGCGGGCACGATGGGCAACGGCATCGCCCAGGTGTTCGCGGCCAACGGCGTCGACACGCATCTGCTCGACGTCTCCGACGCGTTCCTCGAGCGCGGCGTCGCGACCATCCACAAGAGCCTCGGCAAGTTCGTCGAGAAGGGCAAGCTCACGAGCGACCAGGCGGAGGCGACGAAGGCGCGCCTGCACGCCTCGACCGACATGGCGAAGCTCGGCGACGTCGATCTGTGCGTCGAGGCGGTCACCGAGAACCTCGACGTCAAGACGAAGGTGTTCGCCGCGGCCGACGCGAAACTGCCGCCGCACGCGGTCCTGGCGAGCAACACGTCGTCGATCTCGATCACGGTGCTGGCCGCGAAGACGAAGCGGGCCGACCGGGTCATCGGCATGCACTTCATGAACCCGGTGCCGCTGATGAAGCTCGTCGAGGTCATCCGCGGCAACGACACCAGCGACGAGACCGCCGACGCCGTCGCCGGCTGGGCCGGCGCGCTCGGCAAGACGCCGGTGCTGGCCAACGACTACCCGGGGTTCGTCGCCAACCGCATCCTGATGCCGATGATCAACGAAGCCGCCTTCGCCCTGATGGAGGGCGTCGCGACGCGCGAGGCGATCGACGAGATCATGAAGCTCGGGATGAACCATCCCATGGGGCCGCTGACGCTCGCCGACTTCATCGGCCTCGACGTGTGCGTGTCGATCCTCGACGTGCTCAAGGACGGGCTCGGCGACGACAAGTACCGCGCCTGCCCGCTGATGCGCCGCCTCGTCGCCGCCGGCCACCTCGGCCGCAAGACCGGCAAGGGCTTCTACGACTACCAGAACGTATCGATATGAGCAGCACCGCCACCGAGACCGCCGTCCAGGTTTCCGACTTCGAGCTGTCCCCGGAGCTGGAGCGCTTCCGCGAGCAGGTGCGCGACTACACGGCGAAGCACCTCGGCGACGCCGCCCGCTACGACGCGGAGGCCGCGTTCCCGCGCGACGCCGTCGCCGCTGCGGCCGAGCTGGGTCTCCTGCGCACCACGGTCGCGAAGGACTACGGCGGCTCGGCGATGGGCAATCTCGCGAGCTGCGTGATGCTCGAGGAGATCAACGCCGTGTGCGTCTCGACGGGCGTGACGATCAGCGTGCACAACTCGCTGGTCAACTCGCTGCTCGGGAAGTGGTGCAACGACGAGCAGAAGCGCCGCTGGTTCCCGAAGCTCGTGACCGGCGAGTGGCTCGGCGCCTACTGCCTGAGCGAGGCCTTCTCCGGGTCCGACGCCGCTGCGCTGCGCTGCGAGGCCAAGAAGGAGGGAGACCACTACGTGATGAACGGCGCGAAGCTGTGGATCACGACCGGCAGCGAGGCGGACCTGTTCGTCGTCTTCGCGCGCACCGGCCCGGACCGGGTCAAGGGCATCTCCGCCTTCGTCGTCGAGCGTTCGTGGCCGGGCGTCGGGGTCGGCAAGAAGGAACGCAAGCTCGGGCTGCGCGGCTCGCCGACGACCGAGATCGTGCTCGAGAACGTGAGGGTGCCGGCCGACTGCCTGATCTCCGAGGAAGGGCAGGGCTTCACGATCGCGCTCGACACCCTCGACGGCGGTCGGCTCGGCATCGCGTCGCAGGCGCTCGGCATCGCCCGCGCGGCGATCGACCTGATGCGCGGGCACATCGCGGGCCAGGTCGACGCGAAGGGGCGACCGACCGCGTCGCAGCCGGACCAGTGGACGTTCGCCGACGTCGCGTCGGACCTCGACGCCTACCGCTTCCTGACCTGGCGCGCGGCGACGCTGCGCGACCGCGGCATCCGCTGCAGCACCGAGGCGGCGATGGCCAAGTCCTGCACGTCGCGGCTCGCCAACCGCGCGGCGCGCGCCGCCGTCGCGATGCTCGGACCGAAGGGCGCGAGCGGGGCGACGGTCGCCGAACGGCTGCTGCGCGATGCGCGCATCACCGAGACCGACGAGGGCGCGACCGACGTCCAGCGTCTGGTGGTCGCCCGCGGCCTGCTTGGCTGACGCCGGGTCCCGAGCATGAGCAACACGCCTCCCGAACCACCCCCCGGCGTCCCGCCGCAG
The DNA here is from genome assembly GCA_938003515.1 of uncultured bacterium. The sequence goes on along the minus strand of CALKYL010000288.1, from coordinate 1,365 downwards.
CAGCCGCAGTGGCCGGCGCCGCAGGGCGCCCCGCCGCCGCGGGAGTCGCGCGGCGTGGCGTTCTTCGTCGCGATCTTCCTCGGCATCCTGCTGGTGGCGTCCGCCGGCCTCAACGTCCTGCTGTTGCTGCTGAGCGTCGGCAGCCTCGCCGGCGGCGGCTGGGGCGGCGACCCCTACGGCGGCGTCTACGACGAGGTCTACGTCGCGGGCGAGCGCGGCGGCGCGCACAAGGTGCTGCAGATCCCGATCCGCGGCGCGATCGCCGAGGAGGTCAACCCGATCCTGGGCGCGGCCGGCGGTTCGGTCTCGCAGGTGAAGCGCGCGCTGCGGCAGGCCGCGGCGGACGGCGTCGAAGGCGTGGTGCTCTACGTCGACTCGCCGGGCGGCGGGGTCACGGACTCCGACCGCATCTACCAGCAGATCCGCGCGTTCCGCGCCGAGCACCCGGGCAAGCCCGTGCTCGCGCTGTTCGGCGACATGGCCGCGTCCGGGGGCTACTACGTCGGCGTGGCCGCCGAGCACATCATCGCCCGCCGCACGACGATCACGGGCAGCATCGGCGTCATCATGAGCGCGTGGAACTTCGCCGAGGCGGCCGACCAGCTGGGCGTCAAGCAGATCGCGATCAAGTCGGGCCGCACGCCGTACAAGGACATGCTGTCGCCGACGCGGGAGATGACCGACGACGAGCGGGCGATGCTGACGAGCATCGTCGACGAGCTGTACGACCAGTTCGTGCAGGTCGTCGTCGACGGCCGCCCCGGGCTCGATCGCGAGGGCGTGCTGCGAGCGGCCAACGGCGGCATCTACACGGCCAGTCAGGCGCGCGAGCTCGGCCTCGTCGACGCGACCGGCGACCACGAGGACGCGCTGGCGTGGTTCGAGTCGCGCCTCGGGCACCCGGTGACGATCGTCGAACAACGGCGGCGCGTGGGGCTCGGCGATCTGCTGTTCGGCGCCCGCGCAGAGCCCGCGCCGACCGGCGCCCTCGCCCGCCTGCTCAACGGCTCGACGGGACCGCGATTCCTCTACTTCTGGCAAGGCGGCCGATGACCGCCGCGCCCACAGACTCCACGACCACACGATGCACAACCTGCAGCTGACCGACGACCAGGCGATGGTCGTCGACACGGTGAAGAAGCTCGTCGCCGACAGCGTCGCGCCGAAGGCCCAGGAACTCGACGAGCACCGCACGTTCGTCCGCGACTGGTTCGACGCGCTCGCGGAGCTCGGCGTCTACGGCCTCAGCGTCGGCGAGGACCAGGGCGGCGCCGGCATGGGCCTGCTCCCCTACGTGGCCGCGCTCGAGTCGGTCGGCGGCCACAGCCTGTTGCTGGCGCGCCTCTGGATCGGCCAGACCCAGGC
>CALKYL010000287.1 GCA_938003515.1 uncultured bacterium | reverse complement strand
AGGCCGGGGCGGGCGCGCGGGCTCAGCTCGGGTGCACGCCGCGCCGGTGCAGCAGGCGCGTCAGCTCGAGCAGCGCGCGCTTGTGCAGTTCGCGCGCCGCCGAGTCGGTGTTCTTGCCCATGCGCGCGGCGACCTCCGTCCATTCGAGGCCGTCGAAGCTGCGCAGCACGATCACCGTCCGGTAGTGCTCGGGCAGCTGGTCGAGGCACTGCTCGATCGCGTGGTCGCGCTCGCCGCGCGCGGCGCGATCGATCGGCGCGGTCGCCGGATCGGGCACCTGCATCGCCGGTACGTCGCTCGATCCGTCGATCGGCTGCAGCGGCTTCGCGGGCGCGCGCTTGCCGGCGTTCTCGCGGTCGACGGCGTCGAGGATCTGCCGCTTGGCGTACTCGGCCAGCCAGTGCAGGAGGCTGCCCTCGTGCCGCATCTCGAAGCGGTCGAAGTTCTGGAAGGCCTTCGCGAACGTCGGCTGCAGGATGTCCTCGGTCTCGAGGCGCCGCCGCAGCTTCTCGCCGATGCGGGCGCGCACCGCGCGCCGCAGCCGTTCGTAGTAGCGCGCGAACAGGCGGTCCAGCGCGTCGGCGTCGCCGCGCTGCGCCTTGTGCACGAGATCCCAGGTGCGGGTCATCGGGTCATCCATCCTCTTCGTCCTGGTCGGAATGGTAACGGAGCCCGGCGGCCGCCGGGCTCCGAGACGACGTCGGGGCGCGGCAGGCGTTGCAGCACACCTGCCGGCCCGCCCGTCGGGCCCTTCACGGCAGCTTCGCGATGCGCTGCCAGACGTTGAAGGAGCCCGGCTGGTCCGTGAGGCCCTGGGCCAGGAACACCTGGATCGGCTCGTCGGCGGGCAGCTCGACCGACACCCGGTGGACCTCGGTGACGTCGAGCAGCCCTTCGCCCGGGCCCGGCCACTTGCGGTAGAGGTAGACGTCGGTGGTCTCGCCGCCGTCGAGGCGCGCCCCGACGAGCGTCAGCCCGTAGTCGCTCGACGGCGCCTCGAACGACGCGGTCAGCACGACCGTGCCGCTGCCCTTCGGCTCGAGGGAGAGCCGGATCGGCAGCTCGTCGGGCGGCGCGGTGTCCTGGCCCGGCGCGCCGACGGCGTCGACGGTGCTGGTCGGCAGCGCGTCGAGCGAGCCGTCGTGCCCGGACGCCGAGTCGTAGGGGCCGCCCGGCAGCGCGATGGTGTCGGCGGTCGGCTGTCCGATGCGATCCGCGGCTTCGCTGCGGTCGGCGGACTCGATGCGGTCGGCGACCTCGATGCGGTCGGCGATCTGGATCGCGTCGACCGAGCCGAGCGACACGCCCCGCGCCGCGTCGACCAGCACGGGCTGGCAGTAGCAGCCGTCGAAGTGGGCGACGGGCGCCAGATCGACGATCCACTGGTCACGGCAGCGCCGCGACAGGTAGAGCGTCTCCGCGTCGACGAGCGCGGGGCCGAAGCAGGTCGGCGCGGTGGCCGGCGTCGGCGACAGCAGCACGAACGCGATGTCGGCGTCGAGCGCGGCGTCGATCTCGAAGCGCAGCAGCACCCGGTCGGCGACGACGTGCGCGTCGGCGGACTGGGCGGAGATCGGCGCGGCCAGCACCGCCGCCAGCGTCGTCAGGGAAAGGTTCGGCAAGGTCTTCATCTCTCGGTTCCTCCGTCTCGCGACGTGTTGGGGACGACGCGAGAGGGGAAGGGCGGCCGGCGGGCGCAGGTCGATTGCTCGACCAACCCGACCCCACGGGTCGGTGCCCGTGCCCAAGCCTCGCCGGCGGCTGCACATGCGAGGCACGGCGCGGCGGCGAGACCGCGGCCCGATTCGGGCAGGCTGCCCGGTCCCGACCGGGCCTCGGCGGGCCACGCCGCCAGCACCCGGGACGTCGGCCCGGGCGGCACGAGGGCCGTCGATGCGCCGGCGCAGCCGCGCCAGGGCGCACCGACGGCCGCGGTCGGTCAGAGACCGACCTCGAACGCGACGCCGTTGCTGGCGATCAGGTTGAGCGGCGTCGACAGCGACAGCGCGACGCCCTGGGTGGCCAGCACGGTGCCGGCCACGCCGAGGTCGTTCGGGATCGGCAGCGCGAACGAGCCGATGCCGCCGACGACCGGCCCGGTCTGGCCGAGGCCGAGGTTCAGGTTCGTGTAGGCCGAGCAGCCGGGCATGCCGATGCCCCCGAGCGGCAGGCCCGGGTTGACGGCCTGCGTGCCGAAGGCGACGAACGCGAAGCCGAGCGGCACGCCGCCGACGTCGAGCGCGAACGAGCCGTTGCCGAGCGTCGGCGAGCCGTTCGCGGCCAGCGTCAGACCGAAGCAGCCGCTGCCGAACGACGAGACGCTCGCCGCCGGGTAGTAGCTGTAGGTCAGGAGGTCGCAGGTGAACGGCCGCGCGCCGGTCGTGCCGGCGACGCTCTCGCGGTAGCTGACGAACAGCGCGCGGTCGGTCTCGGCGACCGAAGTCGTGAACAGCGTGCCGTCGGGCGCGCCGAAGTTGCCGCCGAAGCGGGCGCTCGCGCTGGTGCCGTCGATCTCGATCAGCAGGCGCTGCCAGCCGTCGTTCGTGCCGGCGACGATCGGGACGCTGCCGACGACGACCGGCGGCGTCAGCGCCGTCCCGCCGAGCCCGCCGTCGTTGCGGTCGTAGAGGTAGAGCGTGCCGCCGACCTGGTCGCGCACGTAGGTCCACACGAGGCCGGTGTCGCCGTTGGCGGTGAAGCCGTAGACGCCGGCGGGGTCGGGGAAGTTGTAGAACGTGCCGGAAGCCCCGAATCCGAACGACCACATCTCGAACTCGGTCGCCGGCAGCGGCGTCGCGTCGAAGTAGGCGTAGGTCTCGACCCGGCAGTCCTTGAACGCGTCGACGAGCTGCATCGTGTGGTTGCCGCCGCCGGCCGGATCCCAGAACACCGCGGCGTTGCCGCCCTGCGGCGACGCGGCGATCACGCTCGGGTTGTTGCTGTCGACGAGCATCGGATCGACGACGCGCGGCGGCACGAAGCTCGCGCCCCAGCCGGGCACGTCGGTGCCGACCGTCAGGGCGTCGAAGAACTCGGCGCTGCTGGTGACGACCGGCTGATTGTTGCTCGTGCCGGGCGACCAGGGCAGCAGCCGGAAGTCGTGGCCGTTGTTGTCGGTGTCGTAGCCGTCGCGCAGCCGCGACCACGACGCCGGGGTCGGTTCGATCAGCGTGAAGTTGCCCCAGACGCCCTCGCCCTCGGCGAGCGACGGGTTGAACAGGCCCTTGTTGGCCTCGTAGATCAGCGTGTCGACGATCGCCGAGCTCGCGTCGTAGATCGTGATCGACTCGTTGTCGTTCTCGCGGAAGCCGCCGGGCCGCACGATGTCGACGTTCGGCACCGCCGCGTTGCCGAGCACCAGATAGTCCCCGGCGGCGAGCACCGTGCCGGGGGCGAAGACCTGCGTGAAGTTGTTGCCGAACGGGTCTTCGCCGACCACCGACCAGCCGCTGATGTCGAGGGCGGCGCCGGAGCGGCTGTAGAGCTCGACGAACTCGAGGTCGTCGGTGCCGGAGTCGTCGTAGGAGAATTCGTTGATGACGATCGGCGCGGCGGACGTGCCGATGCCGCCCTGCGGCAGGACCGCGAGGGCGTGCAGGAGCGTGGAAGTGAGCATGGTGTTTGGAGAACGGGTTGCAGCAGAGACGGAGAAACGGACGGCCGGCGTCGCCCGCGGGCGCGCCGGCCCGCCGCGCGACGACGAGGACGCGCCGCCCGGTCGAGCATATCCAGCGGCCGGCGGTGCGCATCTCCGGCCTCGCCGTTCGCATCCTCCGAGGCATTGCGGCCGATCGTGCGAGAACGGGCGGCGCCGCGGCCGCGCCCGCGACTACCATCCGGCGCCGCGACCGCTCCCGCGCCACGACCGTGACCCGCCCGCCCGCGCCGCGCCGCATCCACTGCGGCTACCACAAGTGCCTGACGATGTACTTCCGGGCGG
>CALKYL010000286.1 GCA_938003515.1 uncultured bacterium | reverse complement strand
TAGAAACCGCCATAGAACTGACTGGTTCCGGCCTGGATGAATTCGCGCTGTCCGGCCTCGGCAACTCCTGCCTGGGCGGCCTCCTCGGCCAGGACGTTCTGGACGACCCTCCAGAGCAGGTTCTCGCCGTTGGAGATCACCCAGAACATCAGCAGGGTCAGGCCCCCCACCAGGAGCAGGAACCGGTCCGACAGCACCGTGCCGATGGAGCCCCGCTTGCGGGGCGGGGCGCCGGCCTCCCCTTCCTCAGCTCCTCCGCAGCCTCGACGATCTCCACCGCCACGGTCAGGCCCGAGGTGCCCGAGAGCCACGACGCGAAGCGCACGACGAGGTCGCGCCGCCCGGTGTGCTCGGTGAAGGCCATGACGTGGGGCTGGTGGCTCCACTCGGTCTCCGGCTGGCGGGCCAGGCGCTGGAGCGTCTCCTTCACCGTGCGGAAGCCGTAGGCGCGACGGCTGTCGGCCCAGCGCCCGGGCACCGCGTCGGCGCGCAGGTACTGGTAGACCGCCGAGACCAGGGCCAGCGCCACCAGCCCGGCCACGGGCGCGATGGAGAGCATGAAGAAGCCGCAGACCACCGTGCCGGCCAGGCTCGCATAGGCGTGGAAGAAGCGGAAGCGCGGCCGGAATCCGGGGCTGTTGCCGCGCGCCTCGACGAACGTGGCGTAGTTCAACAGGGCGTAGGAGATGAGCAGGCTCATGGAGATCACGGGGGCGATGGCGTTGAGGTCGCCGAGCGCGATGCCCGCCATGGCGATGCCGAAGGCCAGCAGCAGCGCGCGCCGGGGATTGTCCCGGGTCCCGGAGCCCCGGGCGAAGGGCGTGATCACGCGGAACAGCCGGTCGCGCGCCATGGCCTGGAGGATGCGGGGGGCGCCGAGCAGGGAGGCCAGCGCACTCGAGAGCGTGGCGGCGATGACGCCCACGTCGGCCAGGAGCGGGAGGCTCGAGAGCCGCTTCAGGGCCAGGTAGTCCGAGCGCAGGCCCTCCAGGGGCTGTGCCGCCGCGAACAGCACCGCGATGCCGGCGTAGGCCACCAGCGAGACGCCGACCGCCGCGAAGGTGCCGAGCGGAAGGCTGCGGCTCGGATCGCGCAGGTCGCCGGACAGGCTCACGCCCTGGGTGAAGCCGGTGACCGCCGGGAAGAACAGCGCGAACATCGCCCAGAACGGCGCCGGGTCGTCGCGCGCCCAGCCGTCCGCGACGCGGCCGAGCTCGAAGCGCGGGAGCCCGCCGACGAAGAACGCCGCGATCGCGAGCACCAGCACCGCCATGACCACGAACTGGAACTTGGTCGCGAGGTCCGCGCCGGCCCAGGCGAGCACGAACAGCGTCGCGACGGCGACGCCTGCGATCGCCTGCGGCAGCCACGGCGCGGCGTCCGGCACCAGCGTCGTCACCGCCTCGCCGAAGCCGATCGCGTAGAACGCGATCGAGATCGACTGCGACAGGAACAGCACGACGCCGATCGCGCCGCCGAACGCGACCCCGAGGGTGCGCGAGATGACGTAGTAGTCGCCGCCCGCCTTCACGCGCAGGTTGGTGGCGATCGCCGACAGCGAGATGCTGGTCAGCACCGAGATCGTGTTCGCCAGCGCCAGGATGACGAGCGCGCGGCCGAGCCCCGAGTTGCCGACGACGTAGCCGAGCCGCAGGAACAGGATGATGCCGAGGATCGTCAGGACGCTCGGCGTGAACACGCCGGCGAACGTGCCGAGGCCTCGGTCCTTCTGGGCGCTGGGGGCGGGGCTGGACATGGGCTGCCGGACCGGGCCCGACGTTCTACGCGATCGCGCCGCCGTGCTCACGCGGCCCGCCGTGGATTCGCGCGCGGCGGTCGGCCAAGCTCAGGCGATGCCGTTCCAGTTCCAGCCGATCTTCGAGCTCGGATCCGACGACACGCCGTATCGGCTGCTGACGAAGGACCACGTCTCGACCGTCGACGCGGGCGGGCGCACGCTGCTGCGCGTCGAGCCCGAGGCGCTGAAGCAGCTCACGTTCGCGGCGATCCGCGACATCAGCCACCTGCTGCGCCCCGGCCATCTGCAGCAGCTGCGATCGATCCTCGACGACCCCGAGGCGTCGGCCAACGACCGCTTCGTCGCGCTGCAGCTGCTGAAGAACGCCAACGTCTCCGCCGGCATGGTGCTGCCGGGCTGTCAGGACACGGGCACGGCGATCGTGATCGGCAAGAAGGGCCAGGACGTCTGGACCGACGGCGACGACGAAGCGGCGATCAGCGAGGGCGTCTACCGCACGTTCACCGAGACGAACCTGCGCTACTCGCAGATGGCGCCGCTCGACGTCTACCGCGAGCAGAACACCGGCGACAACCTGCCCGCGCAGATCGAGCTCTACGCCACCCGCGGCGCGAGCTACGAGCTGTTGTTCCTGACCAAGGGCGGCGGTTCGGCCAACAAGACGTTCCTGTTCCAGCAGACCAAGGCCGTGCTCAACGAGAAGGCGCTGCTCGAGTTCGTCGACCGCGAGACGCGCAAGCTCGGCACCGCCGCGTGCCCGCCGTATCACCTCGCCGTCGTCGTCGGCGGCATGTCCGCCGAGTTCACGCTGAAGACCGTCAAGCTCGCGAGCGCGCGCTACCTCGACACGCTGCCGACCACCGGCAACGCGCGCGGCCGCGCGTTCCGCGACCTGCGCCTCGAGCAGCAGGTGCTCGAGATCACCCGCAGGAACGGCATCGGCGCGCAGTTCGGCGGCAAGTACTTCTGCCACGACGTTCGCGTGATCCGGCTGCCGCGGCACGGCGCGTCGTGCCCGATCGGGATCGGCGTGTCGTGCAGCGCCGACCGGCAGGCGAAGGCGAAGATCACGAAGGACGGCGTGTTCCTCGAGCAGCTCGAGACCAACCCGGCGCGCTTCCTGCCCGAGGTCGACGAGGCGTCGCTCGCCGGCGAGGTCGTCAGGGTCGACCTGAGCCGGCCGATGGCGGAGATCCGCGCGACGCTGTCGAAGTACCCGATCAAGACGCGCTTCTCGCTGTCGGGGCCGATGGTGGTCGCGCGCGACATCGCGCACGCGCGGCTGCGCGAGCGCCTCGAGCAGGGCGAGGGCCTGCCGCAGTACCTCAAGGACCACGTGGTCTACTACGCCGGTCCTGCCAAGAAGCCCGACGGCATGGCGTCGGGATCGTTCGGTCCGACCACCGCGGGCCGCATGGACGACTACGTCGACCAGTTCCAGGCGGCCGGCGGCAGCTTCGTGATGCTCGCGAAGGGCAACCGCAGCCGCGCGGTGACCGACGCGTGCAAGCAGCACGGCGGCTTCTATCTCGGCTCGATCGGCGGACCGGCGGCGATCCTCGCGCAGGACTCGATCCGCAGGGTCGAGGTGCTCGACTACGCGGACCTCGGGATGGAGGCGGTCTGGATGATCGAGGTGCAGGACTTCCCGGCGTTCCTGGTCGTCGACGACAAGGGCAACGACTTCTTCGCCTAGCCGCGCGTGTCGCGTGGTGGCGGCCCGGAGCCGGGCTTGTCGGATCCGTCGGGCGTTGGGAACCGGTCGGCCAGTTCGCGTCCGCGTCAGGAGGACCGCTTCGAAACGGCGGGAGGGACGCGCTACGCTGCGTGCGATCCAAGGAGAGCCCATGTCCCGAGAGTCGTTCGTTCCTTGCGCCCTCGCGGCGCTGTTCGCCGCGCCGTCGCTGCTGGCACAGGAGGAGCCGGCCAGCCAGGAGCCCGCGTCCGAGTCCGCGCCGACCGTCGCCGAACTGCTCGCCGACTACCATCCGCAGTCCGGCGTCGCGCGCATCGGCTCGGTCGCGACCGTCGCGCTGGCCGACGGCTGGGTGTGGCTCGGCGACGCCGACGCGCGGCGCTTCCTGTCGGAGCTCGGCAACCAGCCGGGGCCGCAGATCCGCGGCATCGCGCTGCCGCCCGACTTCGCCGAGGCCAACGTGTTCGCGGTCTACAGCTACTCCGACGAAGGCCACGTCTCCGACGACGAGGCGCCGGACTACGACGAGCTGCTGCGGCAGATGCAGGACAACGCGCAGGAGGAGAGCGCCCAGCGCAAGAAGGCGGGCCTGCCGACCGTCGAGATGCTCGGCTGGGCCGAGGCGCCGCACTACGACCGGGCGCAGCACAAGCTCTACTGGGCGGAGCGGCTGCGCTTCGAAGGCGAACCCGGCGAGACGCTGAACTACAACGTGCGCGTGCTCGGACGCAGCGGCATTCTGGTCGTCAACGGCGTCGGCGCGATCGAGCAGCTGCCGCTCGTCGCGCAGCACTCGAAGGAGCTCTTGCGCGTGACCGAGTTCGTCGAGGGCCAGCGCTACGACGACTTCGACCCGGGCATCGACAAGGTCGCCGCCTACGGGATCGGTGGCCTGATCGCCGGCAAGCTGGCCCTCAAGGCCGGGCTGTTCAAGGTGCTGCTCAAGCCGCTGCTCGCCGGGCTGGTCATCCTCGGTGGCGTGCTGTGGAAGGTGCTCGGCGCGCGCCGCCGGACCGCCGCCGCCGCCCAAGCGGCCGAATGACGGTCGCCGGCCGCGCGCCGTTCAGCGCGCGGCGAGCCGCTCGTTGAGGCGGGTCAGCGTCGGTTCGTGGTAGTCCTGCTGCGCTTCGCGTTCGTCGAGGAACGCCCGCGCGCCGGCGTGCTCGCCGAGGCACAGGAGCCCGAAGGCCGCGCCGACGCGCACGTCCATCGTCTCGGCGCCGTCCTGCAGGCGCGCCTCGAGGGCGGGCCGACTGGCGGTGTCGCCGAGCAGGCCGAGCGCATGCGTGGCCGCCGCGCGCAGCTCGGTCTCGGGGTCGTCGAGCAGCGGCCGCAGGTGCGGCACCGCGACCGGGTCGCCGATCTCGCCGAGCGCGCGCACGGCATAGGCCGCGGTCAGCGGGTCCTGCAGCAGCGGCAGCACGTCGGGCACGGCGGCCGCGGCCGCGGGGCCGAGCTCGGCCAGCACCTGCAGCGGCATCGTGCGGATGTAGTGCTCCTCGGCGTGGGTCGCGCGCGCGAGCATCGGCACCGCGAGCCGGCCGGCGAGGCGCATGACGTGGCGCGCGTCGTCGACCGGGCGCAGCTGCCAGCCGCTCGGCGTGACCAGGTGCTTCGCGAGGCGGACCTCGAGCAGCTCCTCGTCGGGCGGCGCGACGTCGGGGCGGGTCGTCGTGCCGGTCCGGCGCCACTGCTCCGTCACCTCGCGCAGGAGACCGCTCAGGTCGTCCCAGGTCGGCTCGGCGGGCACGTCGACCCCGCGCTCCTGCAGCGCCGCGATCGCGAGCGCCCCGGCCTGCTGCGCCGCGGCGTCGCTGCCGATCGCGGCGTCGAGCCACGCGAGCGCGCCGTCGTTGCCGAGGCGCTGCAGCGCGTCCGCGACCCAGACGACCGCCATCGGGTCAGGCTCGTACTTGAGCCGCAGCAGGAGCGGCAGCTGCAGCACGGTCCGGCCCGAGCGGCCGCACAGCCACGCCGCCCGCTGGCGCACGGCGACCTCGTCGTGTTCGAGCGCCGGCTCGAGCACCCACCAGGCGGAGGCGTGCTCGAGCAGCGCCCGCTCGGCGAGCGCCGCGACGCGGGCGTCGGCCTCGACGAGCTGCAGCGCGACGTCGGCGTAGTCGCGCAGCGTCTTCCCGGCCGCTTCGTCCGGGGCGAGCGGGCGGTCGGCGAGCGCCTGCAGCTCGGCGAGCATCGGCCGCAGCGCGAGCGGCGGCAGCGCGGGTCCGGCGCGCTCGGTGTCCCGCTCCGCGTCGCAGGCGGCGGCGGCGAGCGCCAAGGCGCCGAGGGCGATCGTGCGTGCGGTGCTCACAGCTCGACCCGTCGCTCCTCGAGCAGCGTGCTCATCGGGCTGTCGTCGCCGACGAACGGGGTCAGCCGGTACCACAGCCGCGCCTCCACGGCGACCGCGTCGCCGTCGACCGGCACGCGCACGGCCTTCGTCGCGCCCGCCGGCAGCTGCGTGCTCTCGCCCGGCGCGTTGCCGGGGTTGATCGGCTCCATCTCGTCGCGGTAGGGCATGCGGAAGCGCCACGCGCGCTGCCAGTCGCCGGCCGTGCCGTCCGGGCGGACGAAGCGGTAGACCATGTCGACGGCGCGGTGCCGCTCCTCGGTCGGGAAGTTGTGGCCGGCGCCGACGTTCTCGAGCGCGAGCACGATCTCGTCGCCGTCCTTCGCGACGGTGAAGCGGCCGGCGCTCCGCAGCGTCGCCTCGTCGTGGCAGCCGTCGTAGACGTGCTTCCTGCCCATGCGCGCGCTGCCATCGGGGCGGGTGCGCCGGACCTCGGGCATGTGGCACGACGAGCAGTCGGTGCCCTGCTTCGCGTAGTGGCTCTCGCGCCACTGGTCGGTCGTGCCGTGCTGGTTGTGGCACGAGGCGCACGCGTCGACCGACAGGAAGGCCGCGCTGCGCTGGGGTCGGCACGGCACCTCGGGGCGGTCGTTGCGGCCGACGATGCCGCCGTCGGGGCCGAGGTGGCACGTGATGCAGCCGACGCCTTCGTCGAAGTGCGTGCGCCGCGGCAGCGTGCGGTTGCCGAAGCCCGTGACCGCGAGCGGCCGTGGCAGGTGGCAGTCCATGCACTCCTCCTTGCGGAAGTCGTCGCTGAGCGCGCGCACCTCGGGATTGGTGAAGGCGATCTGGTGGTGGGAGCCGAACCACTCGTCGTAGACGTCCCGATGGCAGTCGCGGCACTGGCTCGACGATTCCCAGCGCACGTCCGTCGACGCCTCGAGCGGGCCGCCGCCGCCGTTCCAGGACAGGAACGCGACGCCGCCGCCGAACGCGGCGAGCAGCGCCGTGACGATGCCGATGCGGGTCTGCAGGTTCATGCGGTCTCGGGTGGGGTGTCGGTATCGTGCCACGGCAGGAGCCGCGGCGGGGCAGCCAGGCGCAGGCGCACGCGGTCGCTGGCCGGCGGCGCGGCGGCGCGCGCGATCAGGATCTGCTCGTCGCAGGCGACCTTGAGCGAGAGGCCGCGATCGTCGGGCAGCGCGGCGAGCACGCGCGCGACCGGTCCGTCGCCGTCGTCGCGCGCCTCGACCTCGCCCGGGAACACGACCAGCCGCAGCCCGTCGGCGGCGCCGTTCGAGCGAGCGGCCACGGGCACGTCGAACGCGCCGAACGCGGTCGTCGCGCGGCCGTCGGCGACCGCCGCGCGCAGGCACGCCGCGCCGCGCAGGAACGCCGCGGTGAACGCGGTGCGGGGCTCGGCGAGCAGGGTCTTCGCCGCGCCCTGTTCGACGAGGCGGCCGTCGCGCAGCACCACGAGCTCGGTCGCGAGCGCGAGCGCTTCGTCGCGGTCGTGGGTCACCAGGATCGTCGTCACGCCGCGTTCGTCGCACAGCGCGCGCACGAGCAGGACGAGCTGGTCCCGCTGGTGCACGTCGACCGAGCGCAGCGGCTCGTCGAGCAGCAGCACGGCCGGCCGCGGCGCGAGCGCGCGCAGGAGCCCGAGCCGCTGCGCTTCGCCGCCGGACAGCTCGGCCGGCTTCTTGTGCGCGTGGTGCTCGAGGCCGCCACGCGCGAGCAGCGCCATCGCGTCGTCGCGCGAGAGCCCCGGCGCCGCGAACGTCAGGTGGCGCAGCGCCGTCATCTGCGGCCACAGCGCCCCGTCCTGGAACACCAGCCCGAGCCCGCGCCGGTCCGGCGGCACCCGCACGCCCGGTCCGTCGACCTGCCGGTCTCCGACCGCGATCGTGCCGCCGTCCGCGCGCTCGAGCCCGGCGAGGCAGCGCAGCAGCGTGGTCTTGCCCGAGCCCGACGGCCCGACGACGGCGAGGCGGCCGCCCGCCGGCACCGCGAACGACAGCGGCCCGAGCCGGAAGGCCGGGGGCCGGTCGCGGCGCAGGCGGTCGACGGTGACGGGAAGCGACATCGGCGGGCTCACGACAGCGCCGGCGGGCGGCGGCCGGCCAGGAGGGTGGGGAGCAACGGCAGCAGCACGGCGAGCGCCAGCAGCAGCAAGGCGATCACGCCGGACCAGTCCTCGTGCTGGAAGTGCACCGCGTTGGCGAGCCGGCGCACCGCGGTCGCGTTCGCCGCCGGCAGCACGACGGCGAGGTCGAGCTCGCGCAGCGCCAGCACGAACGCGAGCACGAACGCGCTCCACGCCGCCGGCAGCATCGGCGCGACGTGCAGCCGGAGCGCGCGCACGGCGGGCGCGCGGGCGACGAGCCGGCCGGCCTCCTCGGCCGCGAGCGGCTGGCGGCGCACGTGGCTCGCGAGCGTGAGCGCCGCGAACGGCAGGAAGCGCGCGACGTAGCCGCAGAGGGCGAAGCCCCAGCCGGCGTAGAAGTCGTAGCCGAACCACGCGAAGCCGGGGTTCCCCTGCCACGTGCGCACGAGCGCGATGCCGAGCAGGATGGCCGGCATCGCGGCCGGCAGCGCCGTGACCAGGTCGAGGCCCGGCCAGCGGCGGCCGGACTGGCGCGCCAGCGGCAGCGCGAGCAGCACGACGACCGCGCCGACGCCGAGCGCGAGCCACAGCGAGTGCAAGAGGTCCGGCAGGCCCTGGTCGACGGCCTTCTGGAAGCTCTGCCGCAGGAAGTCGATCGACATCGGCACGCGGTTCTGCGCCGAGCCGAGCGCCCAGCGGCCCAGCACCAGGACCGGCACGGCGACGCCGCAGCCGAGATACACGGCCGGCAGCAGCAGCGCCGGCCAGCGCAGGCGGCCGAGCGGCTGCGCGGGCAGCGGCCGCGCGACGCCGCGGTCGGGC
>CALKYL010000285.1 GCA_938003515.1 uncultured bacterium | reverse complement strand
ACGGCCCGAACTCGGTCATAAGCGAGAACGTGTTCATGATACCGGTGACGGTGCCGATCAGGCCGAGCAGGGGCGCGGACGTCGCGCAGATCGCGACGAACGGGAGCCAGCTGCCGAGCTTGAGCCGCGACGCGAGCACGCGCTCGAACATCACCTCCTCGACCAGCTCCCGCGGCTCGCCGAGGTGGCGCGCGCCGGCCTCGAGCATGCGGCCCGCGGGCCCCGGCATCGACTCGGCGTGCTCGACGGCCGACGCGTAGTCGCTGCCGTCGACGTAGTCGATCAGCTGGGCGATCTGCTTCTTCGTCGGCCGGCGCACGAACAGCAGCGACAGCCACTTCAGCAGGACCACGAGCAGCGCGGCGCCGGCCAGCACCGCCATCGGGACCATGATCGCCCCGCCCTTCTGCACGTGCTCCCACCACGACTCCTTGATCGACTCGACCTTCTGCGCGTTGCCGAGCGTCGTGTCGAGCGGGAAGGCGCCGCCGGTGCCGAGCGCGAGCTGCGCCGCGGCGTCCCGGTCCTGGGGGTCGGAATACGAAATGACGGTCGGCTCCTGCGAGCCCAGCCGCTCCTCGGCGGCCCCGATCTCGAGGCCGTCGGCCGACCGGAACAACGCGGTCGGGCCGAGCAGCACGAACGTGCCCGGCTTGACGATGCCGTTGCACACGGCCCGGCCTTCGAAGCGCGCGCCGCCGAGGGCCTCGTCGAGCTGCGCGATCGAGTCCTCGACGACCGTCAGCTGCGTCTCGAACAGCTCGCGCTCGGGCATGCCGGTGTTCTCGAGGGCCAGACGCGCGGCCTCGAGCTGTCGCTGGTAGCGCTGCGTCTCGGTGATGTGCAGCCGCGACTCGAAGTTGCGATTGTATTCGCCGAGCAGGTTGGACAGGTAAGCCGACTGCGTGCGCCGCTGCTCCAGCTCGGTCTTCAGGTTGCCGAGGTCGAGCGTGCGCGAGTCGAGCAGGCGCGTGACGCTCTGGTATTCGCTGCGCTGAGCCAGCAGCTGCGCCTCGAGCGTGCGAAGCTCCTCGGTCAGCGGCAGCTTCTCGTCGGCGATGCGCTCGCGCAGCGCCGCGAGCTCCGCGAGGCTCTGCTGCAGCTGCTTCTGGATGTCGTCCGCCACCGCGCCGAACGTCTGCTTGCCGCCCTTTGGCTCCTGGCTGCGTTGCTCCTGGGTCTGGCCGCCTGTCGGCTGCGCAGCCTGCGCGGCGAGCGCGCCGCCGAGCGCCAGCGCCGCGGCGCAGGTCGTCAGGGCCGAGATCGGGAATCGCTTGTGGTTCATCGTCGTGCCCTCGCTCACAGGATCTGCACCGGCAGCCGAACGAGCTTCGCGAGCTGCTCGTTCTTGTAGACCGCGATCGCGCGGCCGATGTCCACGGCCAGCTCGTTCGCCGGCTTCCACACCCAGCCCTCGGCGGTCGCCGTGCCGACGCCGGCGACCGTCGGGTTGCCGTTCTCGTCGCGGCCGCCCGCGTAGTAGCCCTGACCGAGCCCGATGTAGATCACCGCGACCTCGACGCTCGAGCCGTCCGCGAGCTGCCGCACCTCGCTCTTGACCGTGACCTCGCGGTTCCACTTGCTGATCTCGTTGAGCACACCGATGACGTTCTGGTAGCGCTCGCTGAGCGACAGCTTGGTCTCGGTCGCCTTCTCGGCGCTCTCCGGCAGGCGCTGGCTCAGCGGCTTGACGCGCTCGGCCAGCGGCTCCGGCAGGCGCGGCAGCAGCGCGCGCACCTGGTTCTCGAGCGCGGCGATGCGCTGCTCGAGCGCATCCGCGACCTGCTTGCGGCGCTCGTTCTCGTCGAGCAGCTCGGCGCGCTTCGTGTCCGCGTCCGCGATGCTGGTCCGCGCGTCCTCGATGCGCTTCGTCAGCGACTCGATCTCGCGCTTGACGACGTCGACGCGCGAACGCAGCGTCTCCTTGCCCAGGCGCCAGTCCTGCTTGACCTCGGAGATGATGCGCTGCGTCTGGGTCCAGTCGGCCAGCGCCTTGCGGGTCACCTCGACCGGATCGGCGGGCTCCTGCGCGGCGGCGGTCAGGGCCGTCAGGCAGACGGCGGGCAGGAGCGCGCGGCGCGGCGCGGACGCTCCCCGGCTTGGACGGTCGTGTCTCATGGCGATTGCGGAGGGTTCTGGGGACGGAAGAGCGGGTCTCGGATCAGAAGCGGATCTCGCCGCCGATCGACAGCGAGTAGGTGATGCCGCGGCGGAACTCCCGCCGCGTGACGTCCTCGGGGAGGAACTCGCTGCGGTAGACCTGGCGGCGGTTGGCGTCCGTCAGGTTCGACGCGGCGAGGGAGAGCTGCACGCCCTGCCCGAGCTGCTGGCGCAGGGTGACGGTCAGGTTGTCGTAGCGGCGGTCGTAGGTCGCCGGCGAGTATGCCACGTTGCCCGGGCCGGGGCCCTGGATCAGCGTGTCGCCGGTGACGGTGTAGAACACGCCGAAGCTGCTGCCGGTCGCGGCGACGTCGTAGGTCGCATACGCGTTCCACAGGTAGTCCGGCGCGTCGAGCATGTCGCGCGTCGTCTTCGGCCGCACGCCCTGGAACTGCTCGAACAGCAGGATCTCGTCGTCGGGTCGGCGCACCGTGGCGTCGATCCAGGTCGAGTTGGCGCCGAGCGCCAGGCCGCCGAGCGGCTCCCACAGCGCGCCGAGGTCCTGCCGCGCCTCGACCTCGTAGCCGCTCAGCGTGCCGCGCGGGAAGTTGAGCGGCTTGGTGAACGTGAACGGCAGCGAAATCTCGATGTACTCGATCGGGTCGTCGATGATCTTCCGGAAGTAGGAGACCGAGAACAGCGAGCCCTCGGTCGGCACGTAGTCGAGCCGCAGGTCCCAGTTCTGCACCTCGCTGATCTTCAGCGTCGGCTCGCCGATGAACACCGGACCGCCGAGGAACTCCTGCTGGAAGACCGGCGAGATCTCCTTGAACGTCTGCCGCGCGAGCGTCTCGGCGTACGTGCCGCGCAGGGTGACGTCCTCGAGCACGTCGTAGACGAGCGCGACCGCCGGCAGCACGTCGTCCTGCTCGATCGTCGGGTTCGGCCGCGCGAACTCGTCGGGGTCGAAGTTCGGCTCGCCGGGCCGCGCCGGGAACGCCGCGGGGCTGAAGTTCGGCGTGCCGTCCGGGTTGAACCGCGGCACCCATGTCGCGTCGTCCTCCCAGTCGCTGACGATGCCGATCTTCGTCGACTCCCAGCGCACGCCGCCGATGACGCGCAGCGACTCGAGCAGCGGCAGCTCGATCATCAGGTAGGTCGCCTCGATCTGCTGGGTGCCGTCGTAGTCGACGTCGGTCTCGGCGCCGGTGATCGGGTGGTCCTCGAGCCGCCAGTTCCGGCTCCAGTCGTTGCCCTCGAACGGCCCCGTGAACGGCACGAGGATCGGGTCGTTGAAGTTGCTGAACGTCTCCTGCCGGAACGTGCGCGTGACGTCGTCGGAGAAGTAGCCGGTCTTGACGTAGCCCTTCTTGCCGCCCCAGATCTCGAACGGCAGCTTGACGTTCGCGGCGTACTCGTCGCTCTCTTCCTCGATGCGGATGAACGTGCGCTGCAGGTTGCCGAGCGTGAACTCGGCGGCCGGCTTGAGCGGCTGGTAGACGCCGGTCGGCAGCCAGAACGACCCGAACTCGCGACGGTCGGGCGTGTCGCGCAGCGCGGCGCTCTGCGCGACGACCCAGTCGACCTCCACGCCCTGGATCGGTCCCCAGCCCCAGAGCTCGAAGCGGTGGCGGCCGCCGAGCTGCAGCGTCTCGGTCGTGCGCTCGGTGTAGGCGAGGGTCTGCTGCCTGTTGAACGGCGCGGCGTCGAGCTGGTCCCAGCCCGGCGACAGCGGGTTGTCCGGGTCGTGGCCCGGGAAGAAGTAGTACTTGCCCTGGGTGTCCTCGGCGAACGTCACCGTGTCCTCGGCCGCCCGCGTGAACAGGAGCGCCGCGGTGATCGCGTGGTCGTCGTTGGCGATGCCGGCGGTCGCGAGCCCGCCCCACTGCACCTGCTGCGAGCTCTGGGCGATCTCGAGCAGCGCCGTCGTCCACGGCGGGTCCGACAGCGTGCCGAGCGTGATCTTCGGCGACATCAGGTCGCCGACCTGCTGGATCACGCGCGTCTCGTCGCGGCCGTTCTGGAAGAAGCTCGCGCTGCGGTCGTAGAACAGGTTGACGAAGCCGCCCGCGCGCCAGCCGTCGCCGATGTCGACGCGCCCGCCGAACGACCCGGACCACTTGAAGTTGTCCGGCGCCTCACCGGTCGACGCGCCGACCGCGCCCTCCCAGTTCTCGCCCTCCTCCTGGATCGAGCGTTCGCCGCCGCTCTTGCCGAACACGTGCACGCCGCCGTCGTCGTAGGTCAGGAAGTCGTTGCGCCCGGTGACCTGCGGGTTGTAGCTCGTGCCGACCTTCCAGTTGAAGAACAGCGGCTCCTCGGGCACGCCGCGCAGCACGACGTTGACCGCGCCGCCCGACGCGTTGCCCTGCTGGTCGGGCGTGAACGTCTTGCTGACCTGCAGGCTCTCGATGACCGCCGACGGGAACTGGTCGAGCTCGATCGCGCGCTTGTCCTCGTCCGAGCTCGGCAGCAGCACGCCGTTCATCTGCGAGCTGACGTAGCGGTCCGGCAGGCCGCGGATGACCGCCGACTTGCCCTGCTGCGTCGACGCGCCGGAGACGAGCCGCAGCGCGTCGGCGGCGTCGCCGGCGTTGGCCTTGGCCATCAGGTCGCGGCTGATCGAGTCGACCATCGCCGGGCTCTCGAAGCGCAGCTCGAGCAGCGCCTGCTCGGTGCCGGTCGTGACCTGCAGCGAGTCCTGCACGACGAACTCCTCGAGGTCGGTGAAGTCCCCCAAGAGCTCGAAGCGCACGTCGGTCAGCCGACCCGGATCGACCGGCGTGGCCCGCACCTGCCGCACGTAGCCGTCCTTGGCGACGACGACCGTGTAGTTGCCCGGCTGCAGCTCGGCGAAGACGAAGTTGCCCTGGTCGTTGGTCTCGACGCGGTCGCCCGTCTCGACGACCTGGACCAGCGCGCCGGACAGCGGCGCGTCGAAGTCCTTGTCGAATACGACGCCGCGGATCGAGCCGACCTGCTGCGCGGCCAGCGCCGAGCCGAAGGCGGCGAACACGCCGATGCCGAGGACGAGCCGGCGCCTCACCACGGGTCGCTCAGCCCGTCCCGGATCTGGCGCAGCCGCTGCCACAGGGCGGGCGACGGCTCGATGGCGTGCTTCGCGAGGTCGACGCAGGTCTCGACCAGGTCGTTGCAGCGCGGCCTCGAGTTGGGGTTCTCCATGCCCTCCTCGAGCACCAGCGCGAGCAGGCCCTCGACCTGCTCGGCGTCGCCGAGCTCGTGCCAGACGAGCGCCAGCGGCCGCAGCGTCTCGGCACGGTAGATGTCGGTGATCTCGTCCCGGGCCTCCATGTAGCGCTCGAGCAGCGCGACCAGCTCGCTGCGTGCGCGCTCGCGGTCCCCGGCCCGCACGCGCAGCTCCGCGATCCACGCCAGCGTCGGGATCAGCTCCTCGGGCCGCCACTGCAGCCGGCCGACGAAGTCGGCGATGTCGCCGACGACGCGCAGAGCGCCCGCGTCGTCCCCGTGCTCGAGGTGGTTCTCGGCGAGCATGCGCAGCGCCCGGAGCTGCACGTCCGGGGGCAGCCCGGCCGAAGCGTCGCGCAGCCGCTCCTCGAGCTTCGGCCGCAGCGCCGCGTCGTCGAAGAAGTGGCCGTGGGCGCGCGCCATGATGACGAGGCCGGTGAACTGTTCGCCGACCGGCGTCTCCGGCATCGCCAAGGCGATCTTCTGGAGCTCGCCGAGCACCGTGTCCGGGGTCAGCGTCGCGACCTTGTCGGCGACGGTGTTCGCCCAACGCTCGTCGATCGCGTCGGCCGAGCCCTCGGTGACGTCCCGCAGCACCGCGTCGGCCCGGGCCTCGTCGCCGAGGGCGCGCCACGCGCGCGCCACCTTGACGCGGATCGTGTCCCCGCGCCACGCCTGCGCGTTCGGGTCCTTCGCCTCCTGCGCGAGCACGTCCTGCGCGAGCTCGAGGTAGCGCGCGACGTTGGCGGTCACGCCGTGCGAGGCGCTGTACCACGCATAGTCGGCGTAGGCGACCCCGCGCCGCCAGCCGGTGACCCGCGGCGCGAACGACAGCGCGAGCAGCGGCTGGTCGAGCTCGAAGCAGGCGATCACGACCTGCTCCTGGGCACGCGAACGGTTCTTGTCGTGCCCGCCCTCGGGGAACCGGCACGCGGCGTCGAAGGCCAGCTCGAGCAGCTCGCGCTGGAACGGCTCGACGTCGGTGTCGCGGAGCTGCTTCGGCGCGGCTCGCGCCGAAGCCGCGTCGGCGGCCGCACCGGGCGCGCGGGATCCTGCGTCGTCCGCGCGCTGGCAGGCGGCGAGGACGAGGGCACAAAGGACCGGACAAGAGACGGCGAACGTCGTCTTCATCATCGCTGGCGTATTCGGTCTCTCAACGACTGCCGGCAGGCGGCGGCTCGCGCCACCACCTGCCGTCCACTGGCGAACGACGATCGCGCCCGCGATGCGGACGCGATCGTTTCTCGATGGCGCCTCCGATCAGGGCACGATGTGGCGCTGCGCGCCACTGCTGGTGATGGTGCCGATGTCGAGCGGGAAGGCCTGGCTGTAGAACGTGCGGCCGCTGAAGCCGGCCGGCATCGTGAACGTCGGCAGACTGGCGGTGCCGCCCGCGCCGACCGCGACCTGCAGCACGTCGACGCTGGGGATCAGCACCTGCGGGCCGAGGCCGAGGAAGCCGACCGGCAGGCCGGCGAGCGGCGCCGCCGGGTTGGCCGGCGCCTCCGAGAACACGACCAGCGAGACGCTGGCCGGGCCGGCGTTGAACACCGACAGCGTGACCGGCGAGCCGGTCGCCCACGTCGACGACGCGCCGGTCGTCGGGTTGAAGGCGCCGTGCGCGGGGTCGCCGCCGGCGCCCGCGACCTCGATGCCGAGGATGGGATCGTTGGCGCGCGAGCTGGTCGTCAGGCCGTACTGGCTGACGGCGCTCCAGCCGACGAGCCAGTTGTTGCCCGGCGCGAACGCGCCCGCGAAGCGGGCTTCGCTGAAGAAGCCGGCGCCGTCGGTCGGGAACTCGGCCGTGAGGTTCAGCGCGGCGTTGGCCGGCGTCGGGTCGCAGAAGGTGACCGGCGCGACGTTGTTGGTGCCGTTCGGCGAGAAGAACGCCGCGCGGGTCAGCGACTGGATCGGGGACGAGGTCACGATCGCGTTGTTCGCGTGGTTCGTGCCGCCGCCGCCCGACACGCCGGTGCCCGGGTTGATGATGAAGTTCTGCGCGGCCTCGATGTAGGCCTGCGGGCGGATGTTGTTGAAGAACAGGCAGCCGCGGTACTCGATCTGGTTGCCCGCGGGGTTCTGGGCCTGGTAGGCCTGGGCCGGGCTGATCTCCGGCGCCGCGAACGGGTTGGTCGCGTAGAACGTGGACGCCGACGTCTGGCAGCGCGCGAGCGAGGACGGGACCAGCGACGCGCAGTTGGCGGTCTGGTTGCACGCCTCGTTGTCGCTGACCGCGTCGTCGAAGACGTTGTCGCCGCCGTCCATGAAGATGCAGTTGAGGAACTGCACGCGGCAGTTGTCGCGCAGTTCGACCAGGTCGTCGCCGGCGGTCGAGTCGTTCGGGTTCTGCGGCGTCGAGCCGATGACGGTGAAGTTGGCGAGGCGCGCGGTCGTGACCGGCTGCCAGTTGCACTGCTCGGCGCCGTCCATCTCGATGGCGTTGTCGCCGAAGCCCGAGCCCTGGCTCGCCGAGCCGCCCTGGCAGCTGTAGCCCTGCACGATCAGGCCGAACTGGGCCTTGCCGCGCCAGCCCTGGTCGATGTCGAAGCTGTCGTCGCCGACGTTCCAGATGCTGATGTACTTGAGGTTGACCGTGCCGCCCCAGATCTCGATGCCGTCGTCGACGTTGGCGAGGACCTCGACGTGGTGGATGTCGGTCTCACGGCCGATGGCGCCGAGCGACAGGCCGTTCAGCTCGTCGCCGTTGGCGACCGCGCGGCCGCCGTAGCGGAACGAGCAGTAGGCCAACGAGCCGCTGTCGTCGTTGTCGTCGTTGCCGCCGTAGTCGTTGAGCGACGTGTTGGCCGGGAACAGGCCCTCCATGTCGGCGAAGTTGCTCGCGCTCGGCGCGGCGGTGTTGGTCGGGATGCGGCACGTGTTGACGTAGGCGCGACCCATGATCGTCAGGTTGCCCCACTCCTGGCAGACGCCGGCGCGGTAGGTGCCGTTGTCGAGGTTGGAGGTCCAGGTGATCGGGGCGTCCTGGGTGCCGACGGCGACGATGTCGGCGCCGCGGGTGATGGCGAGCGTGCCGTTCGAGCTGCGCAGCGTGACGCCGGGCTGCACGGTCAGCGTCGCGCCGGCGAGCACGTAGACGTCGCCGTTGATGACCCACGGGCTCTCCGCAGCGGTCAGGGTGACGGACGTGCTGATCGGGCTGGGGATGACGGTGCCGAGGCTGCCGGTCAGGTTCTGGGCCGCGCCGGCCGCCGCCAGCGTGAGCGCCATCGTGGAACCGAGCAGCGAGGGAAGACGGTTCATGGTTGCTTGTTCGGGGGACTTCGGGGGAAAGGAGCCGGGCCCGAGGCGGGCAGCCGGTGACGCGGCGCAAGGTAGGCCGGGCCGTGCGGAAACCGTTAAGGCCTC
>CALKYL010000284.1 GCA_938003515.1 uncultured bacterium | reverse complement strand
AGCCGGACCGAGTTCGACAGCTCGATCGCGACGGCGGTCACGGCACCCATCGCGACGAACAGCGACACGAGCAGGCCGGCGGCGAGCGGGTTGCGCCGCGACCACAGCCACAGCCGGCCCAAGGGCCCCGGCGGGCGGGACAGGATCGGCTCGTGACGGCGCAACCGGCCCAGTTCGAGCGCGAACGCAAGGGCGCTCGCATAGCGACGGGACGGCTCGCGCGCCATGGCCGTCTCGAGCACGACGCGCACGTCGCGCGGCAGCGAAGCGCCGCGCGCCCGCAGCGCCGCCACGTCCTGGCGCAGGATGGTCCGGAACAGCTCCTCCCGCGTCCTGCCGTCGAACGGGCGCTGCAGCGTCAACGTCTCCCACAGGGTCGCGCCGAGCGAGTAGACGTCGGTCGTGCGGTCGACGGCTCCCTGGCCGTCGATCTGCTCGGGCGACATGTACGCCGGGGTGCCGAGCGTCTCGCCGGTCAGCGTCAGCGAGTGGTCGCTGCCCTCGGCGCGCACGAGGCCGAAGTCGAGCAGCACCGGGCGGCCGTCGGGCGCGATCATGACGTTGCCGGGCTTGACGTCGCGGTGCACGAAGCCGGCTTCGTGGGCCTGGTGCAGCGACCGTGCCAGCGCCTCGCCGATCGCGAGCACGGCGGCGACGCGCCGTGCCTGCGTCGAGCTGGCCGCGGTCGCCGATTGCGAAGGGTCGCCGCCCGGTGGCGTCGGCAGCTCGGACGCGCCGCACGCACGCGCCGTCGCGATGTGCTCGGCGAGCGTACGGCCCGGCACGTAGCGCATCGCCAACCACGGCACGCCGTCGGTCTCGCCGACGTCGAGCACCGGACACAGTCCGGGGTCGTCGAGCCGGAACGCGGCGGCGGCCTCACGGCGCAGCCGCTCCCGGGCGCGCTCGGACAAGAGCCCCGGGTCGCGCATCAGCTTCAACGCGACCAGGCGCCCCTCGTTGGCGCGGCGCTGGCGCGCGAGGTAGACGACGCCCATGCCACCGCGGCCGAGCTCGCGCAGCAGCTCGAACTCGCCGAAGGTGGTGCCGGTCTCCGGGACGTCGGTCGCCGACTCCCCGCCGGTCGCGAGCGCGAGGAGCAGGTCCTGATACTGCGCGTAGCGGGCTCGAATCGCGGCGGCCAGGATCGGGTGCCCGGCGCACAAGGAGGCGATCGCAGCAGCGCGGTCCGGCTCCGGCAGCGCGACGACGTGCGCGAGCAGTCGTTCGACCTCGTCGCCGTCGGACCGGTCGGGAGCGCTCATGTTCGGGGACCCCGCAGAGGCTAGCAGGTCCACACGGCGCCCGCTCGGGCGGCGCCCGTGAGGAAAATCCTGTTCGGTCGCGGCCCGCGCGTTCGCTCAACGGGCACGGCCCGGGCCTCCCATCGGTCCGGCCTCGAATCGTCCATGGCCCACTGCACCTCGCGTCTCTTCCCGCCTGCCCTGGCCACTCGCCGAACGGCAACCGCCGCCGGCGTCGTTGCCGCCGTCGCGTCCGCCGCCGTCGCGCTCGCCACGGCGCCGTCGCTCGCCGCGCAGAACCTGGTGCGCGACATCGTGCCGCCGGGCACGGCGGCGCAGCACGGCAACCCGACCGGCTTCGCATCGATCGGCAGCCTGGTCGTGTTCGCGGCGACGACCGGCCACGGTCAGGAGCTATGGCGCTCAGACGGCACGCTGGCCGGCACGCTGCCGGTCAAGGACGTCAACCCCGGGCCGCCGTCGTCGAACCCGGACACGTTCCTCTCGCTCGGCAACGTGGCGGTGTTCCGCGCCACCGTGCCGGGCCTCGGCTCCGAGCTGTGGCGCACCGACGGCACCGCGACGGGCACCTTCCTGCTGCGCGACTTCAACCCGGGCGCGAGCAGCAGCCCGCCGACGGAACTGGTCGCCTTCGGCGGCTACGTGTGGTTCGCGTCGAACGCCGGTGGCAACGGCACCGAGCTGTGGCGTACCGACGGGACGGTCGCCGGCACGCAGGAGTTCCTCGACCTGAACCCCGGCGCGGCCAGCAGCTCGCCGTCGGAGTTCGCGGTCGCGGCCGGCAGCCTGTTCTTCTCGGCCATCACGCCGGGCGTCGGCCGCGAGCTCTGGCGCACCGACGGCTCGGTCGCGGGCACCACGCTCGTCGTCGACCTCGTGCCGGGCGCGAGCAGCTCCACGATCACGGAGGCCGTCGGCACGCCGGTCGGGGTCTACCTCACGGCGAGCGCCAACGCCGGCACCGGCGTCGAGCTCTACTTCAGCGACGGCACCGCCGCGGGCACGCGGCTCGTGCGCGACATCCTGCCCGGGGCCGCCTCCTCCGGCATCATTGACATGACGGCCTTTGGCAACCGCGTGCTGTTCCGCGCGAACGACGGCAGCGGCGGCGGCAGTGAGCCGTGGTGCAGCGACGGCACGCCGGCCGGCACGGTGCCGCTCGGCGACCTGCAACCCGGCGTCTCGTCGTCGGCGGCGTCCGGCTTCACGGCGATCTCCCCGACCCTGGCGGTGTTCCGCGCGACCTCCGCCGCAACCGGCGCCGAACTCTGGCGCACCGACGGCACGGCCGCCGGCACGGCGGTGATCGACATCGCACCGGGCAACGCCAGTTCGTCGCCGGCGGACCTGGCGGCCGCGGCCGGCCTCGTCTTCTTCACCGCCGATGGGGCCGGCAGCGGCCGCGAAGTGTGGCGCACCGACGGCACCCCGGCGGGGACGTTCCTCGTCGCCGATGTGCGCTCCGGCAGCGCCGGCTCGGCGCCGGGATCGCTCGCGTGGCTGCAGGGCCGGCTGTGGTTCGCCGCCAACGACGGCACCACCACCGGCAACGAACTGTGGACCAGCGACGGCACGATGCCCGGCACGGCGCTGGTGCGCGACCTCTATTTGCCGCAGGGCGACAGCAATCCGTCATCGTTCACGCCGAGCCCGAACGGCGTGGTCTTCGCCGCCGGCACCTCGGCCGCGCGCGAACTGTGGCGAAGCGACGGTTCGGTGGCGGGCACGTTCGCGCTCGACTTCGACCCCAGCAACCCGTCCCCCGACCAGCTGACGGTGCTCGGACCGCGCGTCTACGCCGCCGGCGTCGCCGCCGGCGTCGGGCGCGAAGTGCTGGTCACCGACGGCACGCTCGCCGGCACCGGCCTCGCGTTCGACCTGCGCGCCGGTGCCAGCAACAGCGCGCCGACCTCGCTGACGGCGCTGCAGGGCCAGCTGTGGTTCGCCGCCTCCGCCAGCGCCGTAACCGGCCACGAGCCGTTCGTGTCGGACGGCACGCTCGCCGGCACCGTCGCGCTCGGCGACCTGCGGCCCGGCTCCTCGGGCAGCAACCCCGGCCCGTTCCACACCGCCGGCAGCCGCGTCGTCTTCCCGGCCAACGACGGCGCCGTCGGAGAGGAACTGTGGAGCAGCGACGGCACCGCCGCCGGGACTACACTGCTGGTGGACCTCTACCCCGGCGGGTCCGGCTCGTCGCCCGACAACTTCCTGACCGCCGGCGGCATCACCTACTTCGCGGCGACGACGCCGACGACGGGCCGCGAACTGTGGCGCACCGACGGCACGGCGGCGGGCACGGCGCTCGTGGCCGACCTCGGTGCCGGATCCGCTTCGTCGCAGCCCGGCCGGCCGGCGATGCTAGCCAACGGCGTCGTCGTCTTCCCGGCGAACGCCAACGGCGTCGGCCGTCGCCTGTTCCGCACCGACGGCACCCCCGGCGGAACCGTGGCCTTGCCAGCGGTCGGAACGCTCAACGACCCGCAGATTCAGGATCTGGTCGCGGTCGGCAACCTCGCCTTCTTCACCGCCGACGACGGCGTGCACGGCCGCGAGCTGTGGGCGACCGACGGCTACGCCGTGTCGCTCGTGCGTGACGTGTATCCAGGTGCGCCGAGCGGCGTCATCGCCGGCTCCCTGCGCGCGCGCGCGACCCAGGGGCAGGTCGTGTTCGCCGGCAGCAACGGCGACGAAGGCCTGCAGATCTGGCTCAGCGATGGAACGGTGCTCGGGACCGCACAGGTCGGCAAGATCGGACCGTGGCCCGGCGTCGGCGCCGTCGAGCTCGGCGACGACGACGAGCGCCGCACAGAGAAAGAGTGTATCTGTCGCGGGGGGATGACCCGCCACGAAACATAAGCGAACTCGGCCACCGGCCAGATCGC
>CALKYL010000283.1 GCA_938003515.1 uncultured bacterium | reverse complement strand
GTGCTACGCGCGGCGTCGTCGAGGTCGGAGAGCAGGGCGGGCATCGTCGTGCCCGGCTCGGCGCGGTGCGGCGCCGCCAGGAAGCGCACGAGGTGGTCGGTGCGCACGCGCGCGCCGACGGTCGCGAGCACCGGCCCGGCCGCGGCCTCGATGCCGAGCCCCCCGCCGTCGTGGCACGCGACGCAGCCGAGCTCGCCGAGCAGCACGCGGCCGCGCACGACCGAGGGCAGGCCGACGGCATCGAGCGCCGCGACGAAGGGCGGCGCCGACGGGCCCCGATCGACGCTGCCGCCGACGCCACCGTCGACGCCGCCGCCATCGCCACGGCCCCCGCCACCGCAGCCGGCGAGCACGGCGAGCAGCAGCGGCACACGCGCGAAGACCACCGGACGCGACATCGCGCCGAGCATAGGGCCCTCGGCCGACGATCCCAGGTGGCACGCGGGGCTATGCTGCGGCGATGCCCACGCCCCAGCGCATCGTCTTCGCCGCCGCGTTCGCCATGGCCTTCGCCGACCCTGGCGCGTGCCAGACGCGGACGGCGCCGGGCGCGGGGCCGGTCCGCGTCTACGTGCTGCTCGGACAGTCGAACATGGTCGGCTTCGGCCGCATCGACGGCGCGGACCAGGAAGGCACGCTCGAGCACCTGTGTCGGCGGCAAGGCCGCTACCCCGGCCTGCTGCGCGAGGACGGCTCCTGGGCGGTGCGCGACGACGTCTGGTGCGTCAAGACGACCGTCGGCCAGAAGCAGGGCTGGCTCGCGCCGGGCTTCGGCGCACGGGATTCGTTCTTCGGCCCCGAGCTCGGCTTCGGCCACGTCGTCGGCGATCTGCACGACGAGCCGGTCGTCCTGATCAAGGCGTCGCAGGGCAACCGCAGCCTCGGCTGGGACATCCTGCCGCCCGGCTCCGAGCGCTTCGTGCACGAAGGCCGCGTCTACGCGGGCTACGAGGACTCGCCGCTGTCGTGGCCCGAGGGCGAGGAGCCGGAGCCGATCGATTGGTACGCCGGCAAGCAGTACGACGACTTCGTGCGCGACGTGCGCGCGGTGCTCGCGGACCTCGGCACGTTCTTCCCGACGTACGACGGCCGCGGCCACGAGATCGCCGGCTTCGTCTGGTGGCAGGGCCACAAGGACCAGAACGCCGCGCACGCGAGCCGCTACGAGCAGAACCTCGTGCGGCTGATCGAGGCCCTGCGCGCCGAGTTCGAGGCCCCCGAAGCGCCGTTCGCGATCGCGACGATCGGCTTCGGCGGTGACGCGCTCCAGGGCCACGGCCTGACGGTGCTCGAGGCGCAGCTCGCCGTCAGCGGCGAGCGCGGCAAGTACCCGGCGTTCGCGGACAACGTGCGCACCGTCGACGCGCGGCCGTTCTGGCGCGACCAGTCGGTGTCGCCGAGCAAGCAGGGCCACCACTACCACCACAACGCCGAGACCTACTTCGAGGTCGGCCGGGCGCTCGGCGAGTGCATGGTCGCGATGCACAAGGTCCGCCGCGCGTCCCGCAAGTAGCCGACTACTTCGCGGCGGCGCGCAGCGCGCGGAAGCGCGCGCCGGGTCGCCGGCGAGGTCCTGCTCCTCGCGCGGGTCCGCCGCCAGGTCGAAGAGCTGCTCGACGTCGTGCTCCGGCCAGAACACGTACTTCCAGTCGCGCTGCACGAGCGCCTCGCACGCCGGGATGAAGGTCGCGTCGCGCAGCGACTCTACAGACGCACGCGCCGCAACCGCAGCGCGTTCATGATCACGGACACCGACGACAGGCTCATCGCCGCGCTCGCGAACATCGGCGACAACAGCCAGCCGGTCACTGGGTACAGGACGCCCGCCGCGATCGGCACGCCGAGCAGGTTGTAGGCGAACGCGAACGCCAGGTTCTGGCGGATGTTGCGCATCGTCGCCCGTGCCAGTCGCCGCGCCCGGCCGAGCGCGCGCAGGTCGCCGCCGGCGAGCGTGATGCCGGCGCTCTCGAGCGCGGCGTCCGAGCCGCGCGCCATCGCGACTCCGACGTCGGCGCGCGACAATGCGACCGCGTCGTTGACGCCGTCGCCGACCATCGCGACGCGCCGGCCGCCCTGCTGCAGCCGGGCGACCGCGTCGCCCTTGCCCGCCGGATCGACGTCGGCGAGCACCTCGTCGATGCCGATGCGGTCGGCGACCGCCCGCGCGGTGGCCTCGGCGTCACCAGTCAGCATGACGACGTCGACGCCGTCGGCGCGCAACTCGGCGACGGCGTCGTGGCTCGTCGCGCGCGGCGCGTCCTCGATCGCCAGCAGGCCGGCGACGTGTCCGTCGCGCGCGATCAGCGCCACGGTGCGCCCGCGTGCGCGGTGGGCCTCCGCCTGTCGCCCAAAGTCGCCGACGTCGACGCCGAGCTCGTCGAACCAGCGCACCGAGCCGACCAGCAGGCGGTGGCCGTCCACGTGGCCGCGCACGCCGTGACCGGTGACGGCGTCGAAGCGCTCCGGTGTGCGCGGCGCGAGCGATCGCGCTGCGGCGGCGGCGACGACGGCGGCGGCGAGCGGGTGCTCGCTCGCGCGCTCGAGTCCCGCGACCTGGGCGAGCAGCGCGTCCGGCGCGACCCTGGGCGCGGTCGTGAACGCGACGACGCGCGGGTCGCCTTCGGTCAGCGTGCCGGTCTTGTCGACGAGCACGACGTCCGCCGTCGCCATCGCCTCGAGCGCTTCGGCGTCGCGCACCAGCACGCCGGCGGTCGCGCCGCGGCCGATGCCGACCATGACCGACATCGGCGTCGCGAGGCCGAGCGCGCACGGGCAGGCGATGATCAGTACGGCGATCGCGCTGCCGAGCGCCGGCGCGAGGCTCGGCGCGGGGCCGAGCCACAGCCAGCCGGCGAACGTCAGCAAGGCGGCGACGAGCACGGCCGGCACGAACACCGCGGCGACGCGGTCGGCGACGCGCTGGATCGGCGCCTTGCTGCGCTGGGCCGTCGCGACCATGCCGACGATGCGCGCCAGCAGCGTGTCGGCGCCGACCCGCGTCGCCGCCATGACGAAGCTGCCGGTGCCGTTCCTGGTGCCGCCGGTGACCCGCGTTCCCGGCGTCTTCTCGACCGGGATCGGCTCCCCGGTCAGCATCGACTCGTCGACGGCGCTGCGGCCGTCGAGCACCTGCCCGTCGACCGGTACGGTCTCGCCGGGCCGCACGCGCAGCTGGTCGCCGGCGACGACCGCGTCGAGCGGCACGTCGTGTTCGCGGCCGCCGGCGTCGATGCGGCGCGCGGTCGCGGGCGCGAGGCCGAGCAGTGCCCGGATCGCTCCGCCCGTGCGCCGCCGCGCGCGCAGCTCGAGCACCTGGCCGAGCAACGTCAGCGTGACGATCGCGGCGGCGGCTTCGAAGTAGAGCGGGGCCGAGCCGCCGCTCGCCGCGGCGACCGCCGCCGGGAACAGCACAGCGGCCGTACTCCAGAGGAAGGCCGCGGCGACGCCGAGACCGATCAGGGTGAACATGTTCGCGCGGTAGCTCCGCAGCGACGCCACGGCGCGCACGAAGAACGGCGCACCGCCCCACAGTACGACCGGCGCCGCCATCACGAACTGCAGCCACGCCGCGAGCCCGGCGGGCAACCGGTGCTCGAGGTGCCAGCCGAACGCCATGTCGGCCATGGTCGCAGCGACGAGCGGCCCGGCGAACGCCGCCGAGAACCAGAGGCGCCGGCGGAAGTCGCGCTCCTCCGGGTCGGGGCCGTCGTCGGCCGACGGCATCACCGGCTCGAGCGCCATGCCGCAGATCGGGCAGCTGCCGGGCCCATCCTGCACGATTTCGGGGTGCATCGGGCACGTGTACGTTGCGCCGGGTGCTCGGGTGGGCGGGGACGGCTGGTGCCGGTGCGCCCCGCAGCACGCGGGGGCGTCGTCGGTGGCGTGGAGGGCGTCGGGGCCGTGTCGGCGGTCGGTCGGGGCGGCACGGCCGTGGTCGGGTGCGCTCATACGGGTCGTCTGGGGCATGGTCGTCGTCGAAAGAAGCTCTGGAGCGCTTCCGCTGACGATCTGGACCGGCGGTCGTTACAGGTCCGCCGCCGGTCCCGCGGTGCCCGTGCCCGGCTAGCAGCCGCCGGGGCCGGCGCACGTGCAGTCGAGGCAGCCGTGCTCGGCGCACGTCCGGCAGGTGCGCTCGACCTCGCGGCGCAGCGCCGCACGGGCGCGGTGCAGCCGCACACGCGCGGTGCCGGGGCTCGCTCCGGTCGCGGCGGCGACGTCAGAGATCGCCTGCCCGTCGACGTCGACGCGCCGGATCAGGTCGGCGTAGTCCGGGTGCAGCAGCGGCACCAGCTCGGCGATGCACGCGCACGCCTGCCGCTCGAGCTCCTGGTCCGCTTCGGCGGCGGCCCGCCTAGCGAGTTCGTCGCGGGCCCGGGCATCGGCGCCGCGCCGGCGATGCCGATCGACGAGCGCGTTGCGCAGTACGCGGTAGAACCACGCGACGACGCTCTCGTCGTCGCGCACCGAGCCGGCGCGCTCGATGCCGCGCACGAAGGCGTCCTGCAGGATCTCCTCGGCGCTCTCGCGGTCGCCGGTCCGGCGCTCGACGAACGCGAGGAACCGCCGGTGGTTCCTGACGAGCGTTTCGACCGGCGTCGTCGGTTCGGCGGGACCGTTCCCGGTCGTCACTGCACGAGCGTCCAGCTCTCGGCGACGAACTCGCCGCCCTGCATCGCGCCCCTGGCCTCGACCTTGGCGCCGGCGTCCTGCTGCGCACAGAACTCCATGTTGCCGAGCGAGCCGTGCACCATCGGCACGTAGTTGCCGTCGATCATGATGTAGTTGCCGCACTCGTCGACGCCGTCGATCGAGCAGCCGCACTTGACGGCGTAGGTGACCAGCGCGGCGCCGGCCTCGTTCTTCGCGGGTCGCAGCGCCGCAGGCGGCGTCGACGGCTCGGGTTCCTCGGCGGCTTCGCTGGTGCAGCTGGCGGCGAACGACAGCAGGACGATCAGGGAGACGCGCTTGTTCATGACTGGAATCGGGCGGAATCGGCGAGCGCCGCGTTTCGCTGCGCGGACATCGTAGGCGACGGCGGCCGTTGCGGCGAGCACCCGGCCGTCACGACGCGGATCCAGTGGGCGTCGCCGGCGCGGCATCGCCGCTGTCACCGGGGACAGCGCCGGCGGCGAGCCGGCGCTCCTCGATGAGGCAGTACAGCGTGGGCACGACGAAGATCGTGACGACGGCGACCATCATGCCGCCGAACGACGGGATCGCCATCGGCACCATGACGTCGGAGCCCCGCCCGGTCGACGTCAGCACCGGCAGCAGCGCCAGCACGGTCGTCGCCGTCGTCATCAGGCACGGCCGGATGCGACGCTTGCCGGCTGCGACGACGGCGTCGCGCACCTCCTGGCGCGTCTCCGGCTGGCGCTTCGCGAACGACTGCTTCAGGTACGTGCTGATCAGGACGCCGTCGTCGGTGGCGATGCCGAACAACGCGAGGAAGCCGACCCAGACGGCGACGCTGAGGTTGACCGTGCCGACCTGAAACAGGTCGCGCAGGTTCCTGCCGAACAGCTCGACGTCGAGGAACCAGTCCTGGCCGTAGAGCCACAGCAGCAGGAAGCCGCCCGACCACGCGACGAAGACCCCGGTGAAGACGAGCATGGTCGTCGTCACCCGACGGAACTGCATGTAGAGGATCAGGAAGATTACGAACAGCGCCAGCGGCAGCACGACGCGCAACCGCTCGGTGGCGCGAACCTGGTTTTCGTAGCTGCCGGCGAAGCGGTAGCTGACGCCGGGCGGCAACACCAGCTCGCCACTGTCGATCCTGCCGTCGAGGAACGCGCGGCAGTGCTCGACGACGTCGACCTCGGCGAAGCCCGGCTTCTTGTCGAAGATCACGTAGCCCGTCAGGAACGTGTCCTCGCTCTTGATCGTCTGCGGTCCAGGCGTGTAGCTCACGCGCGCCAGCTGGCCTAGCGGGACCTGCGTCCCGTCCGGTGCCGCGACGAGGATCCGATCGATACTGTCGAGGTTGTCGCGCAGTTCGCGCTGGTAGCGCACGCGGACCGGGTAGCGCTCGCGGCCCTCGACCGTCGTGGTCAGCCGCTTGCCGCCGATCGCGACCTCGATGACGTCCTGCACGGCGCGAACCGACAGGCCGAACCGGGCGATCGCTTCGCGGTCGATGTCGATCTCGATGTACGGCTTGCCGACGATGCGGTCGGCCGTGACCGTCGCCGCGCGCACCGACGGCACCTGCTTCAGCAGTTGCTCGAGCCGGAGGCCGAAGTTCTCGATCGTGCGCAGGTCGGGGCCCTGGATCTTGATGCCGAGCGGCGCGCGCATGCCGGTCTGCAGCATGATCCGTCGGGTCTCGATCGGCTGCAGCATCGACGCCGTCGTCATGCCGGGGATCGACGCGGCGCGCGCGATCTCGTCCCAGATGTCGTCCGACGACCGGATGTGCTCGCGCCACTGCCGGAACGGCCGACCGTCCCGGTCCGGCACGAGCGCGCCGCGTGAGTCGCGTTCGAACTCGCCGCGCGCATCGTTCCACGCGAAGCGCCTGACCTGGCCGTCGCGGTCGACGGCGAACTCCGAGCGGTAGCCGATGAGCGTCTCGACCATCGCGACCGGCGCCGGGTCGAGCGCGCTGTCGGCGCGGCCGATCTTGCCGACGACGCTCTCGACCTCCGGGATCGCGCGGATCGCCCGGTCCTGCAGTTGCAGCAGCTCGAGCGCCTCGCCGATCGACGCGTGATACATCGTGATCGGCATCAGCAGGAACGAGCCCTCGTCCAGTCGCGGCATGAACTCCTGTCCCAGGCCCGGGAACGCGTGCGCGAGCGTGCTCCACGGGTTTGACGCCACGACGTCCTCGTCGTCCACGGTTCCGCCGGACAGGGCGGCGATCGCCGGCGGCACGAACCCGAACACGCGCGGGAAGCCGAGCCAGACCATCGCGCCGACCAGACACAGACCCGCTGGCACGGACAGGAACGCGAGCTTGTGACGCAGACACCAGCGCAGGATCGGTTCGTACGACCACAGCAGCAGGCGGAACAGCAGCAGGAAACCACCGATCAGCACGAACGTCAGCGCGACGTTGCCGAGCCGCTCCGTCGGGCCGAGCGGCGCCCACGTCGATGCGAGCAGTACGCCGAGGCCCAGCGCGAGAGCCACGTGGAACGCTCTCGACAGCAGCTTCCGCGGCGCGGCCGGGAGGCGCGGCTCGGTAAGCCGGTACGCGCCGATCGCGGCGACGATCGCGCCGGCCCACCACGCGACCAGGACGCCGAGCGCGAGGCCGGCGGCGACGACGACGAGCCCGAGCGCAGTGCGCGCTGCGCCGGAGGAGCCCCTCGTGCGCAGCAGCAGGTGGGCCATCGGCGGGATGACGACGAGCGCGACGACGATCGACGCCAGCAGCGCGAACGTCTTGGTGAAGGCGAGCGGCTTGAACAGCTTGCCTTCGGCGCCCTCCATCGTGAACACCGGCAGGAAGCTGACGATCGTCGTCAGCACCGCCGTCAGCACGGCCGAGCCGACCTCGGACGCGCCGGTGAAGATGGCCTCGAGCCGGCGCTTCGGTGAGTCGTCGTCGCGGATGTGGCCGAGGATGTTCTCGCAGATGACGACTCCCATGTCGACCATCGTGCCGATCGCGATCGCGATGCCCGACAGCGCGACGACGTTCGCGTCGACGCCGGCGTACTTCATCGCGATGAAGCACATCAGGACCGCCAGCGGCAGCAACCCCGAGATCAGACCGGCGCTGCGCAGGTGCCAGACCATCAGAAGCACGACGATCATCGTCACGAGGATCTCGTCGCGAAGCGCGTCACTCAGCGTGCCGAGCGTTTCGTAGATCAGGCCGGTACGGTCGTAGAACGGCACCACCGTGACCTGCGAGACCGTGCCGTCGTCGAGCGTCTTCTTCGGCAGGCCGGGGGCCAGCTCGCGGATCCTGTCCTTGAGGCGCTGGATGACCTCGAGCGGGTTCGCGCCGTAGCGGACGACGACGACGCCGCCGACGGCTTCGGTTCCGGCCTTGTCGAGTGCGCCTCGGCGCAGCGCCGGGCCGCGCGACACCGTCGCGATCTGCGCGATCGTCAGCGGCACGTTGTCGCGCCCCTGCACGGCGGTCGATTCGATGTCGGCGAGGCTCTCGAGGAAGCCGAGGCCGCGGATCACGTATTCGACGCGGTTGATCTCGATCGTGCGCGCGCCGACGTCGACGTTGGACATGCGCACGGCATGGAACACCTGGTCGAGCGTCACGCCGTGAGCGCGCATCGCGTCCGGATCGACGTCGATCTGGTACTCCTGCACGTAGCCGCCGACCGACGCGACCTCGGCGACGCCCTCGACGCTGGCGAGGCCGTAGCGCACGTACCAATCCTGGATCGTGCGCAGCTCGTGCAGGCCCCAGCCGCCGGCCGGCTCGCCGGCGCGGTTGCGCCCCTCGAGCGTGTACCAGAACACCTGGCCGAGCGGCGTGGCGTCCGGTCCGAGCGTCGGTTGCACCCCGTCAGGCAGCGTTCCCGCGGCCAGGCTATTGAGCTTCTCGAGGATGCGGGTGCGCGACCAGTAGAACTCGGTGTCGTCGTCGAAGATGACGAAGATCGACGAGAAACCGAACATCGAGCTGCTGCGGATCGTGCGCACCCCCGGCACGCCGAGCAGCGACACGGTCAGCGGATAGGTGATCTGGTCCTCGACGTCCTGCGGCGAGCGGCCGGGCCACTCGGTGAAGACGATCTGCTGGTTCTCGCCGGTGTCCGGGATCGCGTCGACGGGCACCGGGTCACGCGGCACGCCGGCGATACGCCAATCGAACGGCGCGGTGTAGACCCCCCATGCCGTGAAGAACACGATCAGGAGCACGACGACGAGCTTGTTCTCGAGGCAGAACCGCATCGAACGGTCCACCAGCGACGGCCGCGGCTCGCTCACCGACCGTCGCCTCGCCCTTCGAGCGTCGCGGTGACCGATCCGCAGTGCGGCATGCTCGCGCCGAAGTACGGGTTGTCGACGCGGCGCTCACGCGACAGCCAGTCGCCACCGGCGCCGTCCCGGGCCATCGGGCAGTGCACGCGATAGAGCGGGGCCGCGCCCGGATGGCCCACCAGGTCGTGCACGGCGAGCAGCGCGTCGGAGACCGCGCCGAAGCGCTGCCGCAGCGCGGCGAGGCCGCTAGGCGCGGGGGCTTCGAGCGCCGTGACGAGCGTGCGGCACGCGGGCACGTCTCCCGGCGCGGCGGCCCTCCGCGCGGCCTCGCCGAGCGCGACGAACGCTGTGTGCGCGGCATCAGCGTCGTCGTCGAACAGCGCCCGTTGCAGATCGAGGTAGCGGTCGTAGACCTCGCCGAGGTCCGCGGTGCGCCCGCCGGGATCCGCGGGCGTTCGCGGAGCGCGCGCGGGCTCGTCCGGCGCACCGGTCCGGGCGGGGGGCGGCGGCTCGACGTCGCGCGGCGGCTCTTCGGGCCTCGATGGCCCGGCGGGTGCCGGCTGCCCGTCGATGCCCGCGAACTCGGCGCGCACTTCGCCGCACGCGAGCATCGCGGCCCCGAAGTACGGGTTGAGGATCTCCGTGCCGACCTGCAGCCACGACGCGCCCCTGTCGTCGAACGCCATCGGACAATACGCCTCGGCATGTAGCTGATCGCCGGCGTGGCGGAACGTTCGCTCGAGCGCGAGCGCGGCGTTCGCGAGTGGTTCGAAGTGGCGTCGCAGCTCGTCGATGTCGTCGCTCGCCACGGCCGCCCGGCCAGCGTCGGACAATGCCAGGCGCTCATCGTCCCACTGTTCGCGCGCCACAAGCGGCAGCGCCGTCGCGTCGACGTCGTCGAGCGCAGCGACGAGTCGCTGCGCAGCGGCGCGGGCAGCCGCGAAGTCGTCGCCCGCGAGCGCGCGCCACGTCGCCAGGTAGGCGTCGTAGACGGGCCGCAGCGAACGGCGGAACAGCGCCGTCTCCGGTCCGGTGAACAGCGCGTCCTGGCCCGGCATCGACATCATGCTCGGCCTGGCCTGGATCTGCATTGCGCTGTCGATGCGGAACGCGCCGGCGACGACGACCCGCTCGTTCTCGGCGAGGCCCTGGCGCACGATCCACGCGTCGCCGGCGCGCGGGCCGAGTACGACCTCGCGGCCCTCGAACGTCGGCTTCTCCCGGCCGTCGACGGCGACGTAGACGACGGCGCGCGTACCGGTGACGAGCACCGCCGACGCCGGCACGACGAGCGGCTTTTCGGCGTCCCGGTCGCGCGTGTACCCGAGGCTCTCGGCCGGCACGAGGTCCATGCCGTGGTCGTGGCGTTGCCCCGCCAGATGCCGTAGCCCTCATCATGTTTGGCGGGGGCCAGCAGGTCGGCCACCATGGCTGGCTGAGTGGGACCGACGAGGTTGGAGAGTAGGCCCACCACCACGGTGAGCGCATAGAAGACGGAAATGTCGTTG
>CALKYL010000282.1 GCA_938003515.1 uncultured bacterium | reverse complement strand
ACGAGGCCGAAGGCGGCGGCACCGAGTTCCTCGTGCGCGAGGTCGTGCACGGCGAGAAGACCGAGGCGTGGGGGATGCTCTCGCAGAAGATCCTGCACTACCTCAAGACCCGCTTCGGGCGCGCGTCGTTCCCGCCGGGCATCGAGTTCAACGACTTCGTCAGCGACGTCATGCTCAAGATCGTGGCGTCGATCGAGTCGTTCGAGTACCGCGGCAAGGACTCGTTCTGGAAGTGGGTGCAGACGCTGGCCGGGAACATGTGGAAGGACCTGTGGCGCAAGCACAACCGCGACCGCAAGATCGGCCTCGTTGCCCGCGGCGACGTCGGCGCGGTCGGCAGCGACACGCGGCCGTTCTCGGTCGCCGAGTCGACCCCGACCAAGGACGAGACCCCGACCCAGATCGTGCGGTTCCGGGAGCTCGAACGGGCCGAGCGCGACTGCGTGGAGCGCCTGCCCGCCAACATGCGCGAGGTCTACGTCATGCGGCGGCAGCACGAGCTGTCGTTCGCCGAGATCTCCGAGCGCGGCGGGGGCACCAACGAGGCCACGCTGCGCAGCCACTACATGCGCGCGCGCGACCGCGTGCGCGACTGCCTGGGCGCCAAGATCGACGCGCTCGGCACCAAGATCCAGGGCTGGCAGTGATCCAGGGCTGGCAGTAGCGGCCGCCCGGGAGCGCGCCCGTCACATGTTGCGACGGTACTGGCCGCCGACCGCGTAGAGCGCGGCCGACATCTGGCCGAGCGAGCAGTGCTTCGCGGCCTCCATCAGGCTCGCGAAGACGTTGCCGCCGGTAAGCGCCGCGCGCTGCAGCTCGCGCAGCGCGCGCTCCGCGTCCTGTTCGTGCGCCCGCTGGTGGCGCCGGAGGTCCTCGATCTGCGCCTTCTTCTCCGCGTCGGTGCTGCGCATGACCTCGCGCACGACCTGGATCGGCGAGCCGTCGCGGCCGAGGAAGGTGTTGACGCCGACGATCGGCAGCTCCCCCGAGGCCTTCTTGGACTCGTACAGCATCGACTCGTCCTGGATCTTGCCGCGCTGATACATCGTCTCCATCGCGCCCAGCACCCCGCCGCGCTCGCTGAGCCGGTCGAACTCGGCGTAGACCGCCTCTTCGACGAGGTCGGTCAGCTCTTCGACGATGAACGACCCCTGCAGCGGGTTCTCGTTCCTGGCGAGGCCGAGCTCCTTGTTGATGATCAGCTGGATCGCCATCGCGCGCCGCACCGACTCCTCCGTCGGCGTCGTGATCGCCTCGTCGTAGGCGTTCGTGTGCAGCGAGTTGCAGTTGTCGTAGATCGCGTAGAGGGCCTGCAGCGTGGTCCGGATGTCGTTGAAGTCGATCTCCTGCGCGTGCAGCGAGCGGCCCGACGTCTGGATGTGGTACTTGAGCATCTGGCTGCGCTCGTTCCCGCCGTACTTGTGCTTGATCGCCTTGGCCCAGATGCGGCGCGCGACCCGACCGATCACCGCGTATTCGGGGTCGGTGCCGTTCGAGAAGAAGAAGCTCAGGTTGGGCGCGAAGTCGTCGATCGAGAGCCCGCGCGACAGGTAGTACTCGACGTAGGTGAAGCCGTTGGCGAGCGTGAACGCGAGCTGCGTGATCGGGTTGGCGCCGGCTTCGGCGATGTGGTAGCCGCTGATCGAGACCGAGTAGAAGTTGCGCACGCCGTTCTCGGTGAAGAACCGCTGCACGTCGCCCATCATGCGCAGGGCGAACTCGGTCGAGAAGATGCACGTGTTCTGGGCCTGGTCCTCCTTGAGGATGTCGGCCTGCACGGTGCCGCGCACGGTCGCCAGCGTGCGCGTGCGGATCTCGTCGTAGACGTCCGGCGGCACGACGCGGTCGCCGGTCACGCCGAGCAGCAGCGTGCCGAGACCGTCGTGGCCCTGCGGCAGCTCGCCGCGGTAGCGCGGCCGCGGCAGGCCCCGCTCGGCGAACAGCGCGTCGATCCGGCGCTCCGCCTCGTCGGTCTCGCCCTGCTCGTGCAGCCAACGTTCGCACTGCTGGTCGATCGCGGCGTTGAGGAAGAACGCGAGCAGCATCGGCGCCGGGCCGTTGATCGTCATCGACACCGAGGTCGCCGGCGCGCACAGATCGAAGCCCGAGTAGAGCCGCTTGGCGTCGTCGAGCGTGCAGATCGACACGCCGGCGTTGCCGACCTTGCCGAGCACGTCGGGGCGTTCGGCCGGGTCCTCGCCGTAGAGCGTCACGCTGTCGAACGCGGTCGAGAGCCGCTTGTAGGGCTGGCCGTACGACAGGTAGTGGAAGCGGCGGTTGGTCCGTTCGGGGCCGCCCTCGCCCGCGAACATGCGCGTCGGGTCCTCCGCCGTGCGCTTGAACGGGTAGACGCCGGCCGTGAACGGGAAGCGGCCGGGCGCGTTCTCGCGCAACAGCCAGCGCAGGCGGTCGCCGTGGCTCTTGTAGCGCGGCATGGCGACCTTCGGGATCGCGAGGCCCGACAGCGAGCGGGTGTGGTTGTCGACCTTGACGACGCGGCCGCGCACGCGGAACGTCGAGCTCTCGGCGGCGAGCGTCGCGCCCGCGTCGTCCCAGCCGGCGAGCAGCGCGCGGCATTCGGGCGCG
>CALKYL010000281.1 GCA_938003515.1 uncultured bacterium | reverse complement strand
CGGGCCACCCGTTCGAGAAGCGCGACGCGTTCCTGCGCCGCATCGCCGGTCAGACGCCCGCGTCGCTCGCCGGGATCGAGCCCGGCGGCACCGTGCGCATCGCGGGCATGATCAGCGCCGTGCGCGTGCTGCAGATCAAGCAGGGCAAGAACGCGGGGCAGAAGATGGCGCGCTTCCTGCTCGAGGACCTCGACGGTCAGGTGCCGGTCACCTGCTTCGCGCGGAACTACGCCCGGCTCAAGGAGCAGATCGTCGAGGACGCGATCGTGTTCGTCACCGGCCGCCTCGACAAGGCGAGCGAGGAACCGGCGCTCTTGCTCGACTCGCTCGAGGCGGCCAACGAGGTCGTCCGGCGGGAGGTCGCCGGCCTCGTCCTGCACCTCGACGCGGCGCTGTCGACCGACCCGAGCCTGCAGCGCATCGCGGCGGTCGCCGAGCGGCACCGCGGCCACCAGCAGCTGCACCTGGACGTCGACGACGACGGCACGTGCTTCCGCGTGCGCGCCGACACGGGCGTGCGCGTCACGGACGACCTGCTCGACGAGCTCGCGACGCTGGTCGGGCCCGACAACATGTCGTTCACGCGCGCGTAGCGCGCGTCGCCCGGCTCATCGGGCGGGCGATCGGGCGCCGGTCGAACGGGCGCCGATCGAACAGGCCGCCGTCGAACAGGCCGCCTTCGAACAGGTGACCGGGAGCGACCTGCCCGCGGGGACCGGTCAGGCGCCGGCGCCGGCCTCGCGCTCCTCGGAGACCTCGGCCTCGGCCTCTTCGGCGGCCTTGATCTGGCGCTCGAGCACGTCGTTGTCCACGAGCTCGAGGATCGCCTTCTGGCCGCCGTCGCCGACGCGGTGGTCGGCCAGCCGGAGGATGCGGGTGTAGCCGCCCGGACGGTTGGCGAAGCGCGGCCCGATCTCGTCGAACAGCTTCTTCACGGCCGCCTTGTCCTGCAGGTGGGAAACCGCCTGCCGGATGCGGTGCAAGCGCGTCGAGTCGTCGCCCTTCTTCGCGAGCGTGATCATCTTCTCGACGAACGGCCGCAGCGCCTTGGCCTTCGCCAGGGTCGTGACGACGCGCTCGTGCTTGATCACGGACACGGTGAAGTTCATGCGCAGCGCCTTGCGGTGCGCAGAGTTGCGGTTCAGGGTCTTGCCGGCGACCTTGTGCTTCATGGTGGCGTTCCTCGACGGCGCCCGACGGGCGGCGCGTCGCTACTTGGCTACTTGTATTCCTCGACGTTCATCCCGAGCGACAGGCCGAGGGCCGCGAGCTTGCTCTTGACCTCCTTCAGCGAGGTCTTGCCGAAGTTGCGGACCTTCAGCAGCTCGGGCTCGGTCATCTGCACGAGGTCGCGCATCGACGCGACGTTCTCGCTGTCCAGGCAGTTCTTCGAGCGCACCGACAGCTCCAGCATGTCGATCGACTTGTTGAGCAGGTCCACCATCTCGCGACGACGCGCGCTCTCGTCGCCCTCGGGCGCGAGCACGCCGCCTTCGACGGCGAGGTCCTCCTTCATCTCGAAGTATTGGACGAACGGGTTCAGGTGCTTGCGGTAGATCTTGCTGGCCTCGACCAGCGCCATCTCCGGCGACACCGTGCCGTCGGTCCAGATCTCGAGCACCAGGCGGTCGTAGTCGGTCGACTTGCCGACGCGCGTGTTCTCGATCGCGTAGCGCACCCGGTGCACCGGGCTGAAGATCGAGTCGACGGGGATCGTGCCGATCTCGAGGTCGTCGGCGACGTTCTCCTCGGCAGTGACGTAGCCACGGCCCTTGCGCACCTGCATCTCGCAGTAGAAGCGCACGTCCTCCGTCAGGGTGCAGATCTTGAGCTCGGGGTTCGCGATCTCGACGTTGTGGTCGCCTTCGATCTTGTCGGCGAGCACCTCGCCCTTCTGGCTGACGTCGAGCCGCAGCGTCGTCGGCGCGTCGGTGTGCAGCTTGACGCGCAGCTTCTTGATGTTGAGCACGATCTGCGTGACGTCCTCGAGCACGCCCTGGATCGTCGAGAACTCGTGCACGACGCCGTCGATGCGCACCCACGTGACCGCGGTGCCCTCGATCGACGACAGCAGGACGCGCCGCAGCCCGTTGCCGATCGTCGTGCCGAAACCCTTCTCGAAGGGCTCGACGACGAAGCGGCCGTACTGCGGCGTCGCGCTCTCGCGCTCCAGCCGGACCTGCGACGGCAACTCGAAGTTACGCCAACGAATACGCATGTGGATTCTCCTGTCGACCCGCCGGGCGCGGCCGGGCTACTTGGAACACAGCTCGACGATGAGCTGCTCGTTGAGTTCGACGCTGACGTCCTCGCGCTTGGGAAGCTGGATGACACGTCCCTTGAGATCGGCGGGCGTCGCCTCGAGCCACGCGGGCAGCGGCCGGCCCTTGTTCATCTCGATGGCGCCTTCCGCCTTCTTCTTGATCTTGTCCTTGCCGCGGACCTCGATCTCGTCGCCGGCGCGCACGAGGTAGCTCGGGATGTCGAGGCGGCGCCGGTTCACGTAGACGTGGCCGTGCGCGACCATCTGCCGGGCGTCGAAGCGCGAGAAGGCGAGGCCGAGGCTCAAGAGCACGTTGTCGAGTCGCCGCTCCATCAGGACCAGCAGGTTCTCGCCCGTGTTGCCCTTCTGGCGCTGCGCGATCGAGAAGTAGTGCTGGAACTGGCGCTCGAGCACCCCGTAGATGCGCTTGCACTTCTGCTTCTCGCGCAGCTGCAGGCCGTAGTCGGTGCCCTTCTTGGGGCGCACGTGCTGACCCGGGGGGTAGTTGCGGCGGTTGACGGCGCACTTCTCCGAGAAGCATCGCTGCCCCTTCAGGAACAGCTTGACGCCCTCGCGGCGGCAGAGCTTGCAGACGTTGGTGTCGTTACGTGCCATGGGGGGTGTGTGGTCGCTGTGGGACGGGTCGTCTCGGGAGCGGGCGCGGGATCAGACGCGGCGGCGCTTGCGCGGCCGGCAGCCGTTGTGGGGCAGGGGCGTGCAGTCCTCGATCGACTTGACGTCGATGCCGGAGCTGGCGAGCGCGCGGATGGCCGACTCGCGGCCCGAGCCGGGCCCCCGGACCAGGACCTCCATCTCGTGCACGCCCATCTTCTTGCACTTGTCGGCGACCTTCTCGGCCGCGCGCTGGGCCGCGAACGGCGTGCTCTTGCGCGAGCCCTTGTAGCCGATCGTGCCCGCGGAGTCCCAGGCGATGACCTGACCGGCCGTGTCCACGACGGTGATGATCGT
This sequence comes from uncultured bacterium, assembly GCA_938003515.1. The sequence continues at coordinate 12,033 of CALKYL010000281.1, read as the reverse complement.
GTTGTTGAACGACGCCTTCACGTGCGCGACGGCCTTGCCGACGTTCTTGCGCACGCGCGTCTTCTTCTTCTCGCCAGGGGTGCTCATCGAATGCGTCCTCGGATCACTTCCTCAAGATCTTCTTGTTGGCCACCGTCTTCTTCGGCCCCTTCCGCGTGCGCGCGTTGCATCGCGTGCGCTGGCCGCGCACGGGCAGGCCGCGGCGGTGCCGGAGTCCCCGGTAGCAGTAGATGTCCTTCAGGCGGCTGATGTTCTGCATCGTCAGCCGGCGCAGGGCGCCCTCGACCGGGAAGTTCTGCTCGAGGTAGCCGGCGATGTTGGCGATCTCGTCGTCCTTGAGGTCCTTGGCGCGGACCGACGGGTTGATCGCCAGGTCCGCGAGGCACTTCTGCGCCACGTGCGGACCGACGCCGTAGAGGTACTGCAGCGCCACGTCGATGCGCTTTTCGTTCGGGATGTCGACGCCGAGGAGTCTTGGCATTGGTCTTGGACCCGTGTGCTCTCGTTACTTGCCCTGCCGCTGCTTGTGGCGCGGGTTGGTGCAGATGACCCGCACCACGCCGCGGCGGCGGACGACCTTGCAGTGCTCGCAGATGCGGCGGACGCTGGCTCTGACCTTCACGACAGTTCTCGCTCTTGTGGGGTTGGTTTCGATTCGGGGCCGCTCACCTGGCCAGCAGCTTGCAGATCCGGGCTTTGCCGGGGTCGAAGGGACTGACGTCGACGAGCACCGGGTCGCCGACCAACAGGCGCGACAGCGCCATGCGAAGGTCCTTGGCGACGTGGGCCGTGACGATCCGGCCGTCTTCCATCTGCAGGCGGAACAGTCCGTTGTTGAGCGGCTCCAGCACGGTGGCGCGCTCGCTCACAGCGTCTCGTTCGTCGCCGGCGTTCATTGCATCAGGGACAGCAGCTCCTCTTGGACGACATCGGGAGACCGATCGGCATCGATCTCCCGCAGGATGTTCCGTTCCCGGTAGTACGCCAGCAGCGGCGCCGTCTGGGACTTGTAGACCTCCAGCCGCTTGCCGACCGCCTCGGGGCGGTCGTCGGAGCGCTGGACCAGTTCGCCGCCGCAGCGATCACAGACGCCGTCCTGCTCGGTCGGGCGGTGCTCGACGTGCCAGATGGCACCGCAGTTCGAGCAGGTGCGACGGCCGGCGAGGCGCCCGACGAGGACGTCCTCGGGGACGGCGAACGAGATCACGTGCGTCAGGGCCTCCGCGCCGGACAGGTTGCTGTCCAGGGCTTCGGCCTGCGGGAGTGTACGGGGGAAGCCGTCCAGGATCCAGGCGGCGGCCGCGTCCGGCTGGCGGATGCGCTGCCGGACCATGTCGATGATCAGCTGGTCGGGGACCAGCTTGCCGGCGTCCATGAAGGACTTGGCCTCGGCGCCGAGCGCGGAGCCGGACCGGACCTGCTCCCGGAGCATGTCCCCCGTCGAGATGTGGGCCAGGCGCTTCGCCTCGGCGACGCGCTTGGCCTGCGTGCCCTTGCCGGCGCCGGGGGCGCCGAGGAACACGCATCGCACTCGGAGGGACTCGGCCATGGTCACTTCGAACGGCGGCCCCACCCGCTGCCGGCCCCGGCGGCCTCGCCGCCCGTCTCGGCCAGGAAGCCCTCGTAGTTGCGCATGACGAGCAGCGCGTTGAGCTTCTCGACCATGTCGAGCGCGACGCCGACGACGATCAGGATCGACGTGCCGGACATGAAGTAGATCAGGACCTGGTCGGCGGTGCTGCCGGTCCCGCTGACCAGGGACGGCATGACCGCGACGATCGACAGGAAGGTCGCGCCGACGAGCGTGATGCGCACCATCGTCTGCTCGAGGAAGTGCGCCGTCGGCTTGCCCGGGCGGATGCCGGGGATGAACGAGCCGCCCTCCTGCAGGTTCTTCGCGATCTCGTTCGGCTGGAACATCATCGACGTCCAGAAGTAGGCGAAGAAGTAGATCAGCGCCGCGAACGTGGTCACGAACCAGAAGCCGCGCTGCTGGCCGAAGGACGTCTCGAGCCACGCGCTGCCGGTCGCGGTGCCGACCATGGCCGGCACCATCAGGAGCGCCGAGCCGAAGATGATCGGCATGACGCCGGCCTGGTTGACCTTGAACGGCAGGAAGTGCTTCTGCCCGCCGTAGACGCGGCGGCCGCGCGCCTGCTTCGCCTGCTGGATGGGGATCCGCCGCTGCGCCTTCGTCATGTAGACGACGGCGACGACCGTGACCGCCCACGCGCCCGAGAACAGCAGCAGGTTCTGCCAGGCCTGCGTGTCGAAGCCGATGTTCGTGTAGGTGCCCAGGGCCGGATACAGGTTGGCGATGATGCCGGCCATGATGATCAGCGAGATGCCGTTGCCGATGCCGTGCTCGGTGATCTGCTCGCCGAGCCACATGATGAACATCGTCCCGGCCGTCAGCGCGATCATCACCACGACGCAGTAGAGCGCGAACCACTCGCGCACGCCGGTGTGCAAGAGCCGGCTCTCGTCGGCGCTCAGCGCGCCGCCGATGACGAACCACGACTGGATCAGGCAGATGCCGACGGTCGCGAGGCGCGTGTACTGGTTGATCTTCCGCTGGCCGCTCGCGCCCTCCTTGGCGATCTTCTCGAGCGCCGGCACGGCCTTGGTCAGCAGGCTGAAGATGATGCTCGCCGAGATGTAGGGCATGACGCCCAGCGAGAACAGCGTGGCGCTCTGCAGCGAACCGCCGGTCAGCACGTTCATCATGCCGAACAGCCGGCCGACGCCGCTGACGCTGCCCATCTGCTTGAAGGCCTCGTCGAAGTTGACGCCCGGGAGCGGGATGAAGAACCCGATCCGGTAGACCAGCAAGAGGCCCATCGGGATCAGGATCTTCGTCCGGATCTCGGGCACCTTGAACAGGTTGGTGGTCGACAGGTTCATGCTCGTTCGGCTGCTCCCTCCGGCGCGCCCCGGCTCAGGTGTCCTCGGTCTCGGCCGCGGCGGCGGCGGCCTTGCCGCCGCCCCGGCGGATGCGCGGCTTGCCCGGCACGCGGCGGCTGCCGTCCTTGGCGACGAACTTCGGCCGACGCGAGCGGCGCTCGTTGACCTCGACCGTGCCGCCGGCCTTCTCGATCTTCTCGCGCGCGGTCTTGGTGATCGCGTCGACCTTGACCGTCAACGCCTTGGTCAGCTCGCCCTCGCCGAGGATCTTGAACAGCTCCGAGTGCTTCTCCTTCGACGTCAGGCCCTTGTGAAGCACGGCCTTCAGGTCGACGACCGCACCGGCGTCGAAGACCTCGAGGTCGCGGACGTTGACGATCGTGAAGACCTTCTCGAAGTTCTTGTTGTTGAAGCCGACCTTGGGCAAGCGGCGGTAGAGCGGCATCTGGCCACCCTCCCAGCCGATGCGGCGGGACCAGCCCGAACGCGCCTTCGCGCCCTTGTGGCCGCGACCCGACGTCTTGCCGAGACCCGATCCGACGCCGCGGCCGACCCGCTTGCGCTCGGGGAACTTGAGGCCGAGGGCCTTCGCTTCGGCGAGGTTCATTCGATCTCCACTCCTCGCAGCGCGGCCGTCTGCTCGCGGCTGCGCAGCTGGTTCAGGGCCATCATGGTCGCCTTGACGACGTTGAGTGCGTTCGTCGAGCCGTAGTTCTTGGTCAGGATGTCGCTGATGCCGGCGCGCTCGAGCACCTTGCGCACCGCCTTGCCGGCGATGATGCCCGTGCCCGGCGCGGCGGGCAGCAGCCGCACCTTCGTCGAGCAGTAGCGGCCGTCGACGGCGTGCGGGATCGTCGTGCCGTCGCGCACGACGCGCATGATCTGCTTGCGCGCGTCCTTCACCGACTTCTCGATCGCCAGCGGGACCTCGCGGCCCTTGCCGTAGCCGACGCCGACGAGGCCGTTGCGGTTGCCCACGACCGTCAGCGCGCTGAACGAGAACCGTCGGCCGCCCTTGACCACCGCCGCAGAGCGGTTGATCGCGACGACGTCGTCCTCGACGTCGGCCGACAGGGCCTCGTCGATCGGAACCAGAGTGTAGTTGCCCTTGGCCATGTGCTGCTGCTCCTAGAACTCGAGGCCCGCGCCTCGCGCGCCGTCGGCCAGGGCCTTCACCCGACCGTGATACTTGTAGGACCCGCGGTCGAACGCGACCTTCGTCACGCCGGCCTTCTTGGCCCGCTCGGCCAGCACCTCGCCGACCTTCTTGGCGACGTCGGTCTTGTTCATGCCCTGCGTCGCGCCCTTGACGTCCTTCTCGAGCGACGACGCCGCCGCGAGGGTCGCCCCCTTCAGGTCGTCGATGATCTGCACCGAGATGTTGCTGAGGCTCCGGAACACCGACAGCCTGGGCCGATCGGTGCGGCGGCGCATGCGGTTGCGCAACGACCGCGCCTTGCCGCGGCGCGCCGAGTGCTTCTGCTTGGTGGAAGTCATGGTCTGTGTGCCCTTCGTAGCTGCGGCCCCGGGGATCAGCCGCCCGACGCGAACGCCTTGCCGGCCTTGCGCTTGATGACCTCGTTCTCGTACTTGATGCCCTTGCCCTTGTAAGGCTCGGGCTTGCGCAGCTTGCGGATCTCGCTGGCGACCTGCCCGACCTGCTGGTTGTCCGTGCCGCTGACGACGATCGTCGTCAGCGTCGGGCACTCGACCTTGACGGTCGACGGCACCTCGAACTTGACCGGCATGTTGAAGCCGAGCTTCATGACGAGCGTCGAGCCCTTGAGGTCCACCTCGTAGCCGACGCCGCTGACCTCGAGCTTCTTGACGAAGCCGGTCGTGACCCCGGTGATCATGTTGGCGATCAGCGCGCGGGTCGTGCCGCGCATCGCGTGCGCGAAGCGGCCGCCGGTCTTCGGCTGGACCGTCAACGTCGAGCCGTCGAGCGACACGCCGATCTCGCGGCGCAGCGGCATCGAGCGCTCGCCCTTCGGGCCCTTGACGGTGACCTTCTCGGCGGTGACGTCGACCGTCACGCCCTTGGGCACCTCGATTGGCAGCTTGCCGATTCTGGACATCGTCGATCCTGGGTGGGTCTGTCTTGTGCGTTTCGTTCGCGAGCCTGCGGGGTCAGTCGACCGTGCAGAGCACCTCGCCGCCGACGCGGCGCTGCCGGCACTCGCGGTCCGAGAGCACGCCCTGGTTGGTCGAGACGACCGCGATGCCGAGGCCGCCGCGCACCTTGGGCAGCTCCTTGCACGAGCGGTAGCGGCGGCAGCCCGGCTTGCTGAACCGGGCCAGCGACGTGATCACGCGCTCACCGTCCGGTCCGTAGCGGAACTCGATGTTGATGGCCGACCGCGCGCCGTTCGCGGCGACGTCGTAGCGGTCGATGAAGCCTTCGCGCTTCAGCGTGTCGAGGATGGCGACCTTGAGGCGGCTGCCCGGCACCACGCAGTTCGTGGCGCCGCTCATCAGCGCGTTGCGCATGCGCGTCAGCATGTCGGCGATCGGATCGGTCATCATGGCGTCGGATCTCCTACCACGAGGCCTTGCGCACGCCCGGGATCTCTCCCTGCAGCGCGAGTTGACGGAAACAGCAGCGGCAGATGCCGAACTTGCGGTAGTAGGCCCGCGGACGGCCGCAGAGCTGGCAGCGGTTGTAGCGCCGAGTCGAGAACTTCGGCTTGCGCTGCTGTTTGACCCTCAGACACTTCTTGGCCATATCTGTGTGCGATCGGTTGGGGGCGAGTGGTCGTGGGCGAGCCCTACTTGCGGAACGGCATGCCGAGGTGCGTCAGCAGCGCCAGTCCTTCCTTGTCGGTCCTGGCGGTCGTGACGAACGTGATGTCCATGCCCTGGACGAACTCGACCTTGTCGAGCTGGATCTCCGGGAAGACGCTCTGCTCGGAGAGTCCCATGCTGTAGTTGCCGCGGCCGTCGAGCTTGGTCGGCAGCCCGCGGAAGTCGCGGATGCGCGGGATCGCCAGCGTGATCAGGCGGTCGACGAACTCCCACATGCGCGCGCCGCGCAGGGTGACGGCGACGCCGACCTGGTAGCCCTCGCGGAGCCGGAAGCCCGACACCGCCACGCGGGCCTTGCGGATCATCGGCTTCTGGCCGGCGATCGCGGTCAGGTCCTTGGCGGCAGCGTCCATGCGGTTCTTGTTCTCGACCGCGCGGCCGACGCCCATGTTGATCACGACCTTCGTCAGCCGCGGCACCATCATCGGGTTCGAGTATCCGAACTCCGAGCGCAGCGCCTCGACGACCTTCTCGCGATAGAGCTTGAGCCGACGCGGCAGTTCGCGCGCCTCGGGCTTTCCGGCGGGGGTTTCGGTGCTCGTCATCGTGTTGCCTCGGTGGCCGTCCGGCCTCAGTCGAACCTGGTCCCACAGCGCACGCCGACGCGGACCTTCTTGCCGTCGACGAGTTCGATCCTCGTGCGCGTGCCCTTGCCCAGCTTCTCGCTGAACAGCAGCACGTTGCTGATGGCGATCGGCTGCTCCATCTGCACGCGCCCGCCCTTGGGGTTCTGCTGCGAGCGCCGCTGGTGCTTCCAGCGCATGTTGACGCCGGCGACGATCACGCGCTGCTCGTCGGCGTCGACCTTGAGCACCTCGCGGGGTTCGTCGGACTTGTACTGGCCGGTCGTGACGACGACCCTGTCGCCCTTCTTGACGTGCAGCGAGCGGCGCCGCGGCTTCGGCTTGTTGAACAGCATCAGACGACCTCCTCCGCGAGCGAGACGATCTTCATGAAGTTGCGGTCGCGCAGCTCGCGGGCGACCGCGCCGAAGATGCGGGTGCCGCGCGGATTGCCTTCCTTGTCGATCACCACGAGCGCGTTGCGGTCGAACTTGATGTACGAACCGTCGCTGCGCCGCACGGCCTTCGACGTGCGCACGACCACGCCCTTGACGACCTCGTGCTCCTTCACCTCTCCGGCGGGCAGCGCCTTCTTGACGACGGCGACGATGACGTCCCCGACCGACGCGTAGCGCCGCTTGCTGCCACCGAGGACCTTGACACACATGGCGCGCTTGGCGCCGGTGTTGTCGGCCACATCGAGCATGGACATTTCCTGGATCATGACGTGCTCTCGGGAGGGGGAGGACTGGGGTTGCTGTCGCTGGCGGGCTCGCTGCGGCTACTGCTTCAGACCGTCGCCTTCCGCACGATGCGCACCAGGCGCCAGGCCTTGAGCTTGCTCATCGGACGCGTCTGCGCGACCTCGACGACGTCGCCGATGCCGGCTTCGCCCTTCTCGTCGTGGGCGTAGAGCTTGGTGCGCTTCGACACGAACTTCTCGTAGACGGGGTGGCGCACCTTGCGGTCGACCTGGACGACCAGGGTCTTCTGCATCTTGTTGGACGTGACCACGCCGCGCATGACCTTGCGGCTGCGTCGCGGCTTGGCCGAGGCGCCCGCGGCGCCGCCGGGCTGGTGGCCGGGTTCGGGGTTCTGGCCGGGTTGGCTGGTGCTCATGCTGTGTCTCCGCTCGGCTTGCCGCCGACGTGGGCGCCCGCGGCGGCCGCGCGCTCGCGCTCGCCGAGGATCGTCAGGATGCGTGCGATGGTGCGGCGCACCACGCGGGTGCGCGTCGCCCCGGAGCCGTCGCCGGCGCCGTGGAAGCGCAGCTCGAACTGCTCCTTGCGCAGGTCGGCCAGCCGGCCGCGCAGCTCGGCTGTGTCCGTGCCACGGATGTCTTCGATCGGCTTGTTCATGACTCGGGTGGGCTCGACTCGGGTGGGCTCGACTCGGGTGGGCTCAGGCGTGGCGGCGCCGCACGAGGCGGACCTTGACGGGCAGCTTGTGCGCGATGCGGTTGAAGGCGCGCTTCGCGACCGCTTCGGTGACGCCGTCGATCTCGTAGAGGATCGTGCCGGGCTTGACGACCGCGGCCCAGTACTCGACGTCACCCTTGCCGGTGCCCTGACGGGTCTCGGCGGGCTTCTTGCTGATCGACTTGTGCGGGAAGATGCGGATCCACAGCTTGCCCTCGGGCGCGTTGCGTCCCGCGGCGATGCGGCCGGCCTCGATGACGCGCGCCGGGATCCAGCCCGGCTCGAGCGCCTGCAGACCGTACTCGCCGAACGCGACCTCGTTGCCGCGCGTCGCTTCGCCGCGGATCTTGCCGCGCATCTGCTTGCGCCACTTGGTCCTCTTGGGCATCAACATGGTGGAGCTCCGTTGGGGTGGTTCGCGAGTTCGGGGTCGATCAGGCGTTCGCTCGGTCGCTGGCGCTGCGGACCGGGAGCAGTCCCTTGGTGGTCTCGCCGGGCCCGTACTCGCCCTTGAAGATCCAGACCTTGCACCCGAGCGAGCCGGACTTGGTGTGGGCCATCGCGAAGCCGTAGTCGACCTGCGCGCGGAGCGTGCCGCACGGCACGCGGCCCTTGCGGAAGTTGCCGACGCGCGACATCTCCGCGCCCTGCAGGCGGCCGGCGACGCGGATCTTGATGCCCTTCGCGCCCGCGGCGATCGACGCCTCCGCGACCTTCTTCAGGGCGCGGCGGTAGTTGATGCGCTTGCCGAGCTGCTCGGCGACCGCCTCGGCGACGAGGTTCGCCTCGACCTCCGGCCGGTGGATCTCGATGATCTTCATGCGCACCGGCTTGCTGGTCAGCTTCTCGAGCTCCTGGCGGAACTCGTCGACCTTGGTGCCCTTCTTGCCGATCAGCACGCCCGGACGGGCGGTGTGCACGAACACGGTGATCAGCTCACCCGCGCGCTCGATCTCGACCTTCGGGATCGCCGCGAACTGCCACTCCTTCTTGATGAAGCGGCGGATCTTCTGGTCCTCGAGCAGGTTCTTGGCGAAGTCGCGCTTGGTCGCGTACCAGCGGGAGCGCCAGGGCTCGGTGACCGCGATGCGGGACCCGGGGGGATGGATCTTCTGGCCCACGTTCTACTCCTCGCCCCCGGCTGCAGCCGGCTCGGCGGGCGCCGCGGCCGCGGCGCCGCGCTCGTCGCGCGGGTCGGTCGCCTCGGGGTCGGCGACGTGGACGTGGATGTGGCAGGTGCGGCGCTTGATCGGCATCGCGCGACCCTGCGGTCCCGGACGCACGCGCATGCCGCCCGGCAGCGGCGGCCCGTCCTGCGCGAACGTGCGCGAGACGACGAGGCGGTTCGGGCGCACCGAGGGGTTCTGCAGCGCGTTCGCGACCGCCGACGCCAGCACCTTGTAGACGGCGCGCGCGGCGCGGTGCTTGTCGTGGCGCAGCTCGTCGAGCGCCGCGTTGGCCGACCGACCGCGGATCAGACCGAGCACCAGGCGGGCCTTGTCGACCCCCATCCTCGCGCCGCGGTGCACAGCTCGCGTCTCGAAGCTCATTTGCCTTCCTTCTTCGCGTGGCCGCGGAACGTGCGCGTGGGCGCGAACTCGCCGAGGCGGTGGCCGACCATGTCCTCGGTGACGTAGACCTTCAGGAAGGCCCGGCCGTTGTGCACGTTGAACGTGTGGCCGACGAACTCGGGCAGGATCACGCTGGCGCGCGACCACGTCTGGATCGGCTCCTTCGTGCCCTTCGCGTTCTGGGCCTCCACCTTCTTCATCAGCTTCGGGTGGACGAACGGGCCCTTGTGGATGCTGCGACTCATCGCGGATCTCCTAGCGGTCAGCTACCACTGCCGACGGCGACGTGCTTGCCCGGCGAGCGCCGGCGCAGGATGAACTGGTTGCTGCGCGCCTTGCCGCGGCGCGTCTTGCCGCCCTTGGCGAGGCGGCCCTTCGGCGAAACCGGGTGACGGCCACCGCCGGTGCGACCCTCGCCGCCACCCATCGGGTGCGCGACCGGGTTCATCGACGTGCCGCGGTTGTGCGGGCGGCGGCCCATGTGGCGCACGCGGCCGGCCTTGCCCCAGCGCACGTTCTGCCAGTCGCTGTTGCCGATCTCGCCGATCGTCGCGCGGCAGCGCACGGGCACCTTGCGCATCTCGCCGGACGGCAGGACGAGCGTCGCGTAGTCGCCCTCGCGGGCCAGCAGCTGGCACGAGTTGCCCGCCGAGCGCGCGAGCTGGCCGCCCTTGCCGGGCTGCAGCTCGACGTTGTGCACCGACAGGCCGAGCGGGATCGCGTCGAGCGGCATGCAGTTGCCGACGTCGGGCTCGCACTTCGCGCCCGACATGACCTTGGCGCCCACCTTCAGCCCCTTCGGCGCCAGCATGTAGCGCTTCTCGCCGTCGGCGTAGAAGAGCAGCGCGATGTCGGCCGTGCGGTTCGGGTCGTACTCGATCGCCTTGACGGTCGCCGGCACGCCGTCCTTGTCGCGGCGGAAGTCGACCTTGCGGTACATGCGCCGCGCGCCGCCGCCGCGGAATCGGCTCGTGATGTGGCCGTGCGCGTTGCGGCCCGCGCGGTCCGGCAGGCGCTCCGTCAGCGACTTCTCGCGCCGCTTGCCCTTCGTCAGGTGGCTGAAGTCGAGCACCGACGAGTTGCGCCGTCCGGCGGAGGTCGGCTTGTAGACTTTGACTGGCATGGCGGCTCCTGCGCGGGATCAGTTGATGTCGATCGAGTCGCCCTGCTGGAGGGTGACGACTGCCTTCTTCCAGGCCGGCGTGTGGCCCGGGCGGCCGAAGACGCGCCGCCGCTTGGCGGGCATCGTGATCACGTTGACGGCGACGACCTTGACCGAGAACAGCGTCTCGATCGCCTTCTTCACCTCGATCTTGGTGGCCGACTTCTGGACCTCGAAGGTGAACTGGTTGCGCAGGCCCTGCAGCACCGTCGACTTCTCGGTCACGATCGGGCGGCGCACGACGCCGTAGAACTGCTGGGGATTGACCATGTCAGGACTCCCTCTTCTCGTCGCCGGCCGAACGGGCGAAGCGGCGCTCGAGCGCCTCGAACGCGGCGGGCGTCAGCACCAGGTAGCGGCGCAGCAGCACCTGGCGCGCGTTCAGGTCGTCGAGCCGGGCGACGTCGACGAGCGGCACGTTGCGCAGCGACAGGTAGAGGTTGCGGTCGAGGCCTTCGGTGACGACCGTCGCGCTGCCCGTCATGCCCAGCTGCTCCAGGATCTTGACCGCCGAGCGCGTGCTCGGCTTGTCCGTCGGCCACCCCTCGGCGATCGCGACCTCGCCGTCGCGGAACTTCGTGAAGATGGCGTTGCGCAGCGCCACGCGCCGCGCCTTCTTCGGCATCTTGTAGGAGTGGTCGCGCGGCGCCGGCGGGTGGATGCGACCGCCGCCCGGCCACAGCGGCGACTTGGTCGTGCCCATGCGGGCGCGGCCGGTGTGCTTCTGCGGCCACAGCTTCTTGTTGCCGCCGCGCACCATGGAGCGCGAGCGCGCCTGGACGGTGCCCTGACGCGCGTTCGCCTCGTACATGACGATCGCGTCCTTCAGCGTGCGGCCCAGCACCTTCGCGCCGAACGCGCCCGGGTCGACGTCCTTCGTCGCCACCGAGCCGCCCTTGAGTACCTTGACGTCGACCATTGTGCGTCGGGGGGGGTTCAGTTCGTGTCCGGTGGTGGACGGATCCGCGGCGCCGAATCAGCAGGCCCGAATCAGCAGGCCCGAATCAGCAGGCCTTGATGCGGATGTCCACGCCCGCGGGCATGTTGAGCTTGCTGAGCGCGTCGACGGTCTTCGTCGTCGGCTCGCTGATGTAGATCAGGCGCTTGTGCGTGCGCACCTCGAACTGCTCCCGGCTCTTCTTGTCGACGTGGGGCGAGCGCAGCACCGTGTAGCGCTCGATGCGCGTCGGCAGCGGCACCGGACCGGCGACCCGGGCACCCGTGCGCTTGCTCGTCTCGACGATGTCGAGGGACGCCTGGTCGAGGGCCTCGTGGTCGTAGGCCTCCATCCGGATCTGGATTCGCTCTTGCATGACGTGTCGAGACGGACGCCGTCGCCGGGCAGACGGAAGACGATCCGTAGAAGTGGGTTAGGCAGACAGTAGGGTTCGAGGACGCGCCGTCGTCCGGCCGTTCGGGCCTCATAACCCACTGTGCGGCAAGGGGTTACACGAAGACGTGTGCTCCCTGGGGCACAGGCGGGCGGACAGAGTAGCGACGCCCGGTCGGACGGTCAAGCGCACCGGTTGACAATTTCTCCCCGATCGCAGCGCGCGCCGGCCCCCTGCCCCTCCCCCGCGCTCCCGCTCCGACCAACCCGCGCGCGGTCG
>CALKYL010000280.1 GCA_938003515.1 uncultured bacterium | reverse complement strand
GTTGTGCTGCGCTAGCCCTCGTGCACGTGTTTTGGCATCCGTCCTCTTCCGGCGCGCCTGTGCGGCGCCTCGCGCGCCCTGAGGTCGCCGCGGCCGATCTCGGTGCCGCCGAAGCCCGGTGGCGCGTTCTCGGGCCGCATGAACGGGATCGCGTTGCGGAACGCCGAGGGATCGCTCGTCAGCGGCACCCAGTGCAGGTACTGGTTGCCGAAGAACGTCAGCCCGAACGAGTCCCCGGCCCGGTAGTCGAGGAAGTCGTTGATCGCCTGCATCGACGCGTCGTAGCGCGAGCCCTTGCCGAACTGCGCGGTCATCGAGCCGGAGATGTCGACGAGGAACTGGATGTTGGTCAGCGCGCGCCGCTGCTTGGGCGCGGCCAGCTCCTGCGGGAGCGCGAGCAGCAGCACGGCGACCGCGAGCAGCAGCGCGGGCAGCGACTCGGCGAGGCCGAGCAGGCCGCGCACGACGACGCCGCTGCCGAGCCGGCGCGCCCCGTCGGTGTCGAACGGCATCGCGAACCGGCCGCTCCGCCGCTGCCAGACCCAGCAGAGCTGCAGGATGGGCAGCGCGAGCAGCAGCAGGAGCCACGGCCGCGAGAACATCAGCCCGCCTCCTTGCCCGACGTCCCGGCGTCGGCGATCGGCGCGAACGACTCCGCGGTCACCGTGCGGTACGGCTCGAGCAGCGCCGCGACGTCGACGTCCGACGGCGGCCGGGGCCGGTGCAGCCAGTCCTCGACGCGGCGCAGCAGGGCGCCTGCTTCCTCGTGCCGCCGGATCACGGCCAGCGCTTCGGAGGCCTTCGCGTCGCCGAGGTCGAGCCGCGCCCGCCAGAACGCGACCAGCAGCCGCTCGAGCTCCGCCTTGCGCCGGTCGTCGGCCCGCCCGGCCGCGACCTCCTCGACGAGCGGGCGCAGCCGATCGGCGAGGCTCGGCGGCGCCGGCGCCGGCGCCGGCCGCGGACGACGACGTCGGCCGACGAACAGGATCGCCAGCAGCCCGGCGAGCCACAGGACGCCGACGACGATCTGCAGCTTCGTGTAGCCGCCCACGCGATCGGCGGCCTCGGGATCCGGTTCGCTCGGCTCGAAGACGTCGGCCGCGAGCGTGCTGCGCACGGCGACCTCGACCGCCGGCAGATCGTCGGCGGACGAACCGTCGCGGCGCACGAGGTAGTCGGTCAGGTCGTAGGTGCCGGGCTCGAAGCCCACCCACTCCAGGTCGTAGCGCAGGTGCTCACCGTGCGGCCAGGTCCGCAGCACGCGCACCACGAGCGGAGCCTCGGTCGAGGTCGGGGCGGTCTCGAGTTCGGTGCCGGGCAGCACGACCTGCTCGACGTAGGCCCGCATGCCGACGCTCGCCTCCCGCTGGTCGCGGGCCTGGGCCGGCGCCGACGCCGCGGCGAGCGCGACGGCCGCGGCGGCCGCGGCAGCGAGCGACGCGGAGCGCCTCACCGCGCCCCCCGCGCGACGTTGCCGCGCGCGCGGAAGAACTGACGCAGCCGGTGCACGAAGGGCTGGTCGGTGCGGAGCAGCAGGTGGTCGACGCCGCCTCGACGCAGCTCGGCCTCGATCGCGCTCTGGTCGACCATCGGGCGCCGGCCGCGCGCGACGAAGCCGCGGCCCGACTCGGCCTCCTGCGCGCGGACGAAGCCGCCGCCGAGCAGCACGACCTCGGCCGTGTCCTGCAGCTGCACCACCGCGACCTCGTGGTGCTGCGCGAGCAGCGCGGCGGCGTGCACGGCGCCCTGCTCGTGCAGGTCGCTGAGGATCACGACGATCGAACGACAGGTGAGCGTCGGCCGGAGTTCGCGGATCCGGCGCGTGATCTCGGTGCGCTCGTCGAACGCGTAGCTCCGCAGCCGCAGCAGCCACTGCAGCACCTGGTCCTTCGCGAGGCTCGGTTCGACCCGGACGTCGCGATCCCCGCAGCCGAGCACGCCGACCGGGCTCGTGCGGTCGAGGCACGCGAGCGCGAGCCCGCCCGCGACCTGCAGCGCGACCTCGTATTTGCTGCGCGGCACCGACGACACCACCATCGACGCCGATGTGTCGAGGAGGAACCAAGCCGGGATGCGCCGCTGCGCCTCGTATTCCTTGACGTGATACCTCGCCGAACGCGCGGTCACGCGCCAGTCGATCGACTTGACCGGATCGCCGGGCATGTACTGGCGGGACTGCACGTAGTCGATGCCCGAGCCGAGGAAGCGCGAGCCGTCGAGCCCGTAGGTGATGTCGTCGGCGAGCCGACGGATGCCGATCACGAACTTGCGCGCCGCCAGCGGCCGGATCTCGGCGAGCCGGCCCGGCAGCGCGCGCTCGCGCTCCCGCGCGCCGGCCGAACTGCGGTCTCTGCGATCGGCCGTCATCGAGCGACTTCGGTCAGGATCTCCTGCAGGACCTGCTGGCTCGTCCAGCCCTCGGCGATCGCCTCGTAGCTCAGGCGCACGCGGTGCAGGATCACGTCGTCGGCCAACGCGAACAGGTCCTCCGGCAGCACGTAGTCGCGGCCGTGGATCAGCGCTCGCGCGCGCGACGCCTTGACCAGCGAGATGCCGGCGCGCGGGCTGCAGCCGAGCTCGAGCTTCGGGTGCACGCGCGTGCGGTTGACGATCTCGACGGTGTGCTCGAGGAACGCCTCGGACACGTGCACCTCCTGCACGTCCTCCATCGCCCGCACGAGCTGCTCGGCGCTGCCCTTCGCCTGGTCGTCGAGCACGTCGAACTCCGTGCGCGCGACCGCGCCCTTGCCGTCTCGCCGCACGCCGAGCCTGGCGTTGCGCCGCAGCACCTCCTTCTCCTCGTCCGGCTTCAGGTATTCGAGGCGGTGCAGCAGCATGAAGCGGTCGAGCTGCGCCTCCGGGAGCTCGAACGTGCCGGACTGCTCGACGGGGTTCTGCGTCGCGATCACGAGGAACGGCGCGGGCAGCGGGTAGTTCTGGTTGCCGATCGTCACGCGGCGCTCCTGCATCGCCTCGAGCAGCGCCGACTGCACCTTCGGGGCGGCGCGGTTGATCTCGTCGGCCAGCAGCAGGTTGGTGAAGATCGGCCCCTTGTGCGTGCGGAACTCGTGCGTCTTCTGGTCGAGGATCTCGCTGCCGACGATGTCCGACGGCAGCAGGTCGATCGTGAACTGGACGCGCGCGAACGCGAGGTCGACCGTCTTCGACACCGCGGCGACGAGCAGCGTCTTCGCGAGGCCCGGCACGCCCTGCAGCAGCAGGTGCCCCGACGTCAGCAGCGCGATCAGCACGCGCTCGACGACGACGTCCTGACCGACGACCACCTGGCCGACGGTCGTCTTGATCTGCTGGAGGAACTCGCGCGTCTCGACGAATCGGGGCGCCGTGCCGGCTTCGGGAGCGGTCATGTGGAGCGGATGGCGTGGGTCGTGGTCGTCGGGGGTGGGCCGGTCCGGAGCGGCCGGCGTCGATCAGCCGGCTCTGCGCAGCCAGTCGGTCGCGATGCGCTCCAGGTCGAGCGCCGCGTCGTGGTCGCGGCCGAAGTGGCGCGCCTCGATGCGGCGCATGTCGGCCTCGAGCTCGACGCGGTGCGCCGGCGCGAGTTCGGGGCGGTGCGCGATCTGCTGCAAGAGCGCGAGCACCGAGAACGGCGTGACCTTCGTCGGCATGCGCAGCTCCTCCCGCGCGTGGCCCGACGCGCGCCGGCCGGGCCGCGTGAAGAACAGCCACACGAAGTAGAGCACGGCCGCCGCGCCGATCGCGATCCAGATCCAGAACGGATCGCGGGCCCGCAGCGCCCCGGCGAGCGCGACCTCGGCGGACACGGTCTCGAGGTCGGCGTCGTCGTAGCGCTGGAACACCGCGGTGACGTCGTCGCGCGCCGGCCGCCCGAAGCGGAAGCGGCCGGGGCGGCGGCCGGACTCCGGCTGCATCGACAGCAGCCACACGCGCTCGGACTCGACGGTGTCCATCTCGTCCGAGAAGCGCACGACGGCGGCCCCCTGATCGTCCCGCTGGTCGACGACGAACCCGGGCGTCTCGAGGTCGAGGATCGTCTCGCGATCCGGCCCGAAGCCCCTGGCCTTCGCCTTGATCCCGCGCGTCACCTGGGCCTACTCGATTCGGCCTTCGTCGAGCCGCCGCGGGACCTCGACGTCGTCGAACGGCCGCTGCGCGGCCGCTGCGGACGCGTCGATCGCGACCGGCGACGAGCCGATCGGCAGCACCGCGAACCCCGATGTGTCGAGGAAGTCGAAGTCCATCTGCACGGTCGGGATGCGGTCGACCTGGGGGCCGCGCGCCTGCAGCAACAGGTAGCAGTACGGCGTGCGCCGCCACCCGGGCGCGTCGTCCGGCAACGACTCCATGTGCTCGCTGTTGAACGTCACCGACAGGATCTCGAAGTGCTCCTGCAGCGCCGCGATCGCCGCGTCGTGGAACTTGTCGCGGTAGTTCTCGAGCGGCCGGCCGTAGTTGTAGGCGTACGGCTGGTTGTTCTGGTTGGTCGCGTACTTCTGGAAGCCGCCGCTCTCGCGCTCGATCTCGGGCGAGTGCACGATGTCGACGCGCGCGCCGAACGGCTCGGTGCCGACCTCGGTCGCGCCGTCGACGACGACCTCGAGGCGCAGCTCTCGGATCAGGTCGCGGTAGTAGTCCCAGACCTTCTTCGCCTCGGCGGCCTGCGGGTGGTCGCCGACGACCTCGAACCCTCCCTGCAGGTAGCGGTACTTCATCTGCGGCCGCACCGCCGTCATGCGCGTGAACAGCTGGTTGGCGAACATCGCGAGATGCCGCTCGCGGCTGCCGTCCGGCAGCTGGTCGAGCGCCTCGCGGATCAGCGGCAGCTGGCTCTTCGCGACGACCGTCTCCTCGTCGATCGCGCCGAGGTCCGATGCGCCGAGCGCCGCGTAGAACCACAGCGTGTAGGCCTGCACCGTCTCCTGGTCGACGCGCAGGTCGGCGGCGATCGACGCGTAGTGGTCGCACGCCTCCGCGAACAGCTCGAACGCGGAGCGCCGCACCTCGCTGAAGTCGCTGCTGCGCTGCTGCTCGCGCGCGAAGTTGTTCTGGTCGTGCAGCAGCGTCGCGACCACGGTCAGGAGCGCCCAGTGGCGGCCGCGCGCCTGCAGCGCGTCCTGGGCGATCGTCAACGCCGTCTGGTAGCCCTTCGCGACCTCGGCGAGCATCTCGCGCTGCGAGCGGCGGGTCTTCTGCTCCTCCTGCACGTCGGGGCGCTGCCAGATGGTCGCGAGGTTGGTGCGCATCGTGCCCAGCAGCTGGCCGAGCAGCACCGGGTCCAGCTCCGCGACGTCGCCGAACACGCGCTCGATCGTCTCGAGCCGGTAGACCTCCGCGGTGCTGTGCGCGGCGACGAAGGCCTCGGCCAGCAGCGACTCGTCGACGCCGCCGATCGGCAGCTGGCGCAGCCGCTCGACGTAGCCGGCGAGCTCCTCGAGGTTGCGCTCCTGCTTGCTGCGCGTCAGCGGGATGCCGTTCGCGCGCTGGTTGAAGCCGAACACGAACATGTAGGCGTTCGTGCGGTTGTTCACGTTGGGGTTGTTGTTGCGCATCCAGACGCGCAGGAACTCGTGCGCGAGCTCCTTGGCCTTGCGCGGGTTGGTCGCGGCGAGCTGCTCGATGTAGGGGAAGGCCTTCTCGTGCTCGTTGACCTTGAGCCAGAGCTGCGCCGACACGGTCGTGAAGTGGGGCCGCAGCGCGTCGTCGAGCAGTTCCGCCCAGCGGTCGCTCGGCTGGGCTTCGAGCAGGTCGGCCGGCTCGATCGCCGCGACCGGGCCGCCGCTGCCGAGGCGGCGGTTGGTCCAGAAGATGTTGCCGAAGTCGTCGCGCTCCATGACCGGCCCGAACGACGTCGTGCGCGAGTTCTGGTAGCTGTGCACGGCCTCGACGATCCAGCCCGACGCGAGCACGCCGAGCGTCGGCCGCCACTCGTCGGCGAGGTCGGGCGCGACGTCGAGCAGCGCGTCGACGGCGGTCTGCTGCAGCTCGAGCCCGGCGGCCCGGTAGGCGACGTCCTGCGGACGGTCCTGGAAGCCCTTCGCGACCTGGCCGCCGATCGTCGCGATGATCTCCATGCCCCGAGCCGGCCGCTCGGTGAACGAATCCGCCAGCCACCGCGACCCGAGGTCGTCGCGCACCTTCGGCGCGAGCTCGACCGCGCGGCGCAGCGCCTCCTCCTTCTCGGCCTCCGTGACCTCGCCCTTCGCGAGCACGGCCTGGGTGACCCGCCACGCCGTCTCCAGCCAGACGTGGCGCCTCTCCTCCGCGTACTTCGCGAGCGCGTGACGCGCGAGCAGGTTGAGCGCTTCGCGGTCGTTGTCGCGCTCGGCGTCGGTCGCCGTCGGCAGGAACACGCCGAGCTCCTTCTCGAGGCCGAGTTCCGCGAGCAGCATCGCGGCCTGCCGCCGGTCGATCCGCCGCGCGTCGTCGGGACGGGCCACCTCGAGCTCGAGCAGCCGCACCAGCTCCTCCGGCACGCTGCCGTCGTCGAGCGCGCGCTGCACGATGGGCGCCAGCAGCTTGCACTGCTCCTTGGCGAAGCCGGTCGGCGCGAGCCCGGCGAGCGCGAACGCGTCCTGGAACGTGAAGCGGTTCTTCTCCTGCAGCGCCGGCGGGATGCGCTGGTTCTGCGGGTTGTTCGGATGCCGCGGCAGCACCGTCAAAAGGTGCTCGTAGGCGCCCTTCCGATGCGCCTCGGGCAGGGACGCGACGAAGCGGCCGACGGCGTCCCACCGGCCGAGGGTCACGTCCCGCTGCAGCCTCTCCATC
Source organism: uncultured bacterium (assembly GCA_938003515.1). The sequence goes on along the minus strand of CALKYL010000280.1, from coordinate 293 downwards.
TCGCGGGCGAGCTCCTCCTGGGCGAGCTCGGCCTCGGTCGGCGGCTTCGCCGGCCCGGCGGCGGGCTGTGCGGGCGCGGTCCTGGACGTGCGAGGCGCGTCCATCGAGCGCGGCCGCTCGAGCTCGGCCGCGATCAGCTCCCGGATCTGCGCGGCGCTCAGCGGCCCGCTCGCGGTGGTCGCGGTGGGTTCGCCCGCAGCGGCCCCGGCGTCGGGGCCCCCTGCCGCCGGCGCTTCGGCCTCGCCCTGCCGCGCCGGATCGACGGGCTCGGGCTCCGGCCCGGCCCACGCGGC
>CALKYL010000279.1 GCA_938003515.1 uncultured bacterium | reverse complement strand
TCTTTCCCTACACGCCGCTCTTCCGATCTGGCCGACGGGGGGCTGTCGTTCGCGCTGCCGGGCGTCGGCGGCGTCTCGATCGGCGGCGTGACGGGGATCGACGCGGACGGCGCCGAAGCGGCCGGCGAGATCCGCTGCGACGGCGGCTTCGTCGAACTGTCGCTGCCGGCGGCGTTCGTCGAACGCGCCCGCTACCCGCTGGTGCTCGATCCCGTCATCGGCCCGATCGTGACGGTCACCCCGACCGCGAACATCGCCCGCGACGCGGACGTCGCCTTCGACGCGACGTCGGGGCTCTTCCTCGTCGTGTACCACCTGCCGATCTCCGGATCCGACGCCGACGTGCGCGCGCAGCGCTGCAACGCGTCGGGCCAGCCGGTCGGCCCGTCGATCCTGCTGCCCGCGACCGGGATCGCGTCCCCGGCGCGCATCGCGAACCTGCCGTCGCGCGACCGCTTCGGGGTGGTCTGGACGCAGCAGAACGGCTTCGTCCACTCGGTCGAGTTCGTCGCGTTGAACGCCGGCAACGGCTCGGTCACGCACACGCGCACGATCAAGAGCGCGCTCGGCGCGAGCCTGTTCCGCGACGTGGACATCGGGGCCGACTCCACGGCGCCGGCGGGGGCGTTCCGCGGCTTCGTGATCGTCTGGGAAGACGAGGTCACGGACGCGATCGAGGTCGAGCGCATCACCTTCGACGCGCTCGATCAGATCGTGTCGGGGCCGTCGACCGCGTGGAGCAACGCCGGGGCGCCGCTGTTCACGAGCTACGGCCAGCCGGCGATCGCGCGCGTGTGCGGCGACGACACCCGGCTGCTGATCGTCGCGCGCCGTTCGAACATCCTCACGACGTCGACGATCGTCGCCGGTGTCGTGCGCAGCAACAGCTTCGCGTTCTCGCCGACCGTGACGGTCGCGAGCTCGGGCACGGCGGCGCTGTCCCGGCCCGCGGTGTCCGGTCGCGACGGCAAGTGGCTGGTCGCGTGGGAGGAGGAGGATCAGGGAACGTCGGCGTCTTCGATCGCGTGGCGGCCGGTGCAGCTCGATTCGGCCGGCACCGGCCTGACGCTCGGCACGACGCGCACCGCCGGCTCGCAGCTGACGCCCGCGTCGGCGCCGACGCTCGCCTACACCCCCGGTCGGTCGTGGCTCGCCTACCGGTTCCGGAGCTTCCTGCCCGCGGCGACGACGGTGCGCGCGGTCGGCGTCGACAGCCAGAGCGGCGAGCCGTGCAACGACGTGTTCAGCACGACCGTGTCGGGCACGCCCGAGGCGCGGGTCACCGTCGCGACGATGACGTCCGGTGGCTTGACCAGCGGCGAGGACGCGCTGTGCGTGTTCGACGAGGGCGGGAAGATCTACGGCCAGCTGCTGCGCAACCACGGCGCGGGCGGCGGTTACGCCAACCTCGGCGGCGGCTGCGGCCAGGGCGGCGCGGTGGCGTTCTCGCACCCGCCCGGGATCGGCAGCAGCGGGCTGGTCTGCAGCCTGTCGGGCCTGTCCGCGACGGCGCTGATCGCGATCTTCAACCTCAACGAAGGCGCGTCGACGCTGCCGTGCGGTCCGTGCTCGTGGCTGCCGTTCTCGGTGACGAGGGCGGTGCCGGTCGCCGGGTCCTCGGCGTCGGTCGAGTTCCCGATCCCGTGCATGTCGAGCCTCGTCGGCGCGCAGTTCGACGTGCAGTGGACGACGATCGACTTCCCGCAGGCGCCGTGCCCGACGTTCCCCGGGCTCGTGCTGTCCGACCGGATGCGCATGACGCTCGGCCCGTAGGGCGCGGGCGCGGCGGGCTGGGTCGCGAGGGTCCGGGTCAGCCGAGCAGCGCCGGCACGACCTTGCCGGCGACGTCCGTCAGCCGGAAGTCGCGGCCCTGCGCGCGCACCGTCAGCTTCTCGTGGTCGATGCCGAGCTGGTGCAGGATCGTCGCGTGCAGGTCGTGCACGTGCACGACGTCCTCCTGCGCGGACCAGCCCCACTCGTCCGTCGCGCCGTGCGTGTAGCCGCGGCGGAACCCACCGCCGGCGACCAGCAGCGAGCACGCGAGCGCGTTGTGGTCGCGGCCGTAGCTCGCGAACGACAGGGGCCCTTCGCAGTACGGCGTGCGGCCGAACTCCCCCGCGAACACGACGATCGTGTCGTCGAGCATGCCCCGCCGCTTCAGGTCTCGGATCAGCGCCGCGGTCGGCTTGTCGACCTGCTCGCACTTCCTCGGCAGCACCTTCGGGATGTTGAAGTGGTGGTCCCAGCCGGCGTCGCACAGCTGCACGAAGCGCACGCCGCGCTCGAGCAGCCGGCGCGCGAGCAGGCAGTTGTTGGCGAAGCTCTCTTCGCCGGGTTCGGCGCCGTACTCCTCGAGCAGTTCGGCGGGCTCGTCCGAGAGGTCGGCGAGCTCGGGCACGCTCGTCTGCATGCGCGCCGCCGTCTCGAACGACGCGAGCCGGGCAGCGGCGTCCGGGTCGCCGCTGCGCGCGGCCTCGAGGCGGTTCAGCGCGCCGAGCGCTTCGAGCTGGCGCGCGCGCACCTTCTCGTCGACGCCGGGCGGGTTCTTCACGAACAGCACCGGCTCCTTGCCGGAGCGGAACGGCACGCCCTGGTGCCGGCCCTCGAGGAAGCCGTTGTGCCACAGCCGCGGGTGCAGCGGCGTCGACGGGTTCGGGTTCGACAGCAGCACGACGAACTCAGGCAGGTTGCCCTTGCCGTCGCCGAGCGCGTAGGACGTCCAGGCGCCCCACGACGGCCGTCCGAGCAGCTGCGTGCCGGTGAACAGGATCGTCATCGCGGCTTCGTGCAGCACGTGGTCGGTCTGCAGCGAGCGGATCAGGGTCAGCTCGTCGGCGACGTCGCCGAGGTGAGGCACCAGCTCCGACATGCGCATGCCGCACTCGCCGTGGTCCTCGAACTCGAACTTCGAGCCGACGACGGGCAGAGCGCCCTGGCGCTCGGTCAGGCCGGTCACGCGCTCGCCCTTGCGCACCGACGGCGGCAGCTGCTCGCCGCGGCGCTCGCGCAGGAGCGGTTTGTCGTCGAACAGGTCGTGCTGGGCGAGGCCGCCCGACAGGAAGACCACGACGACGCGCTTGGCCCTGGCCGTCGGGAGCTGCCACGCGGGCTTGGGGTCCTGGCCCGGTCCGGCGGCGAGCGCGCGCTGCGACAGCAGCGAGAACGCGAGCGAGCCGAGACCGAACGCGCCCTGGCCCAGGAACGCGCGGCGGCAGAGATGGTCGTACGGGGTGCCGTTCATGATCAGCCTCGCCGGATCGCGGCCTCGAGGTTCAACAGGGTCGCCCCGAGCTGCGCCCAGGCGGCGCGCTCGGCGACGCTCGGGCCGGCTTCGGGCTTCGTGCGCCCGGCGGCGGCCTTCCGGTCGCCGGGGTCCTTCTCGCGCTTCTCGTCCTTGTCTTCGTCGTCGATCGCGAGCGCCAGCTTCGCGGCCTTCTCGTCGGCGGCGTAGTGCGTGCGCAGGTCGGCGAGCAACGCGGTCAGCACCTCGAGCTCCTGCGGCTCCGGTGCGCGCGTCGCGACCAGTCGGAAGCCGAGCGCGAGGCGTGCAGCGTCGTCGTCGCCGCCCTTCTCGAGCACGCGCAGGCCGAGGTGGCGGCCGGCTTCGACGTAGACCGGGTCGTTGAGCGTGACCAGCGCCTGCAGCGGCGTCGTCGTCTGCGTGCGCCGCACCGAGCACGTCTCGCGCTTGGCCGCGTCGAACGCGACGAACGACGGATAGGGCACGCCGCGCTTCCAGTAGACGTAGAGGCCGCGGCGATAGATGTCGTCGCCGTCGTCCATGCGCCAGTCGCGCCCGCCGAGCGTCGCCTTCCAGAGCCCCGGCGGCTGGTAGGGCCTGACGCTCTCGCCGCCGACCTCCTGCTTCAGCAGGCCGGCGACGGCGAGCGCCTGGTCGCGGATCATTTCGGCGGACAGCCGCTGGTGGGGGCCGCGCGCGAGCAGTTCGTTGTCGGGGTCGCGCGCCAGCGTCGCCGCGTCGGCACGCCCGGTCTGCCGGTAGGTCGCCGACAGGACGATCGTGCGGTGCAGCTTCTTGACGTCCCAGCCGCTCGCGACGAACCCGGTCGCGAGCCAGTCGAGCAGCGCCGGATGGGTCGGGGGCGCGCCGCGGATCCCGAAGTCGTCGGGCGTGCGCACGAGCCCGTGGCCGAAGAACTGCTGCCACGCCCGATTGACGGTCACGCGCGCCGTCAGCGGGTGCTCGCCGGACACGAGCCACTTCGCGAGCCCGAGCCGGTTCCTGGGCAGATCGGCGGGCATCGGCGGCAGCACCGAGGGCGTGTCGACGTCGACACGTTCCCCCTTCTGCCGGTAGTCGCCGCGCACGAACACGTGCGTCGGCCGCGGCTCGTCGAGCTCCTCCATGACCAGCGCCGAGGGCAGCTCGGCTTCGAGCGCGTCCTTCTCGCGCTCGAGCTTCGCCAGCTCGCGCGCGAGCACCCGGCCCGCGACGTCGATGTGCTCGCGATACCACGCGCGCACGACCTTCGCGCGGCGCTCGGCCGGCGAGAGCTGCTTCGGCTTCTTCTCGTCGCGCGTGCGCGCGTCGGACGCGCTCGGGCCGGCGGCCTCCGTCGCCGACGCCTCGGCCGGCGAGGTCGCGATCGGAGCGCCCGCCGACGGCTCGGCGGCGCGCGCGCGCACCGCGAGCAGCGTCTCGTAGTCGAGCACGTCGTCGCCCTCGGGTTCGAGCGCGAACGTGAAGGGCGTGCCGGCGGCCCCGCGTCGGGCTCCGGGCGGCGGTCCCATCGCGTCGGCCTTCGACGGCGTGCGCTCCTTGCCGCGCGGCGCGGCGCCCTTGCCGACCACCTTGACGACGAGGTGGTTGTCGCCGGCGCGCAGCCCGACGCGCAGCTCGCGCGACGTCTCGCGCTGCCGGTCCTTGCGCAGGAACGGCGGCAGCCCGTCCTCGGCGTCGTCGACCTTCTCCTTCTTCGCGTCCGCCTTCGGCGCCTCGGCCTTCGGCGCGAAGTCGCCGACCAGCTTGCCGTTGAGCCAGACCTTGGCCGCTTCGCCGCCGGTGAACTCGAACACCGCGGTGCGCGCGCGGGCCGTGTGCAGCTTGCGCGACAGGTAGTGGGCCGAAGCCGGGCCTTCGGCCGCGATCGTCACGCGCCGGCCGTCGCGCCAGGTGCGCTGCTCCTCCCACGACAGGCGCTTGGGCTTCTTCTTCTTCTTCTCGCTCGCGCCGTCTTCGTCGTCGTCGTCGGCCTCGTCGTCGGCGGCTTCGTCGCGCGCCTCCGGCGCGTCGGCTCGCGGCGCCGGACCCTCCCGCTCCGGAGCGGCGGTCTCCGCCCCGGCTCGCGGCGTCGCTTCGCTCGTGCGGGCACGCGCCGGCTTCGCTCCGTCCGGCTTCGCGTCGGCCTGCGGCTTCGCGCCATCCGGCTTCCCGGCTGCCGGGCGCCCGGCGTCGGGCTGCTCGCCGTCGCCTTCGCTCGGCCGGGGCTTCGCCCGAGGCTCCGGCAGGACCGGCTGCTCGTGCTTCTTCTTCCACGACGGGGTCTCGAGGTCCGACTCCGGGCCGAACGGCTGCGCGAACGCGTCGCCGACGCTCGCGGCGGGGAACGGACCGATGCTGCGCCAGTGCGACTTCGCCAGCGGCACGAGCTGCGCGCGCACGCGCGGGTCGTCGGTGTACGAGATCCGGAAGCGGCCGATCGTGCTGCGGAACTTGCCGGAGCCGTCCTGCTCGAGGCGGATGCGCAGGATCGACGTGTCGTTGGCGTCGAGCGGCTCGATCGGCACCAGCACCGCCTCGTGCCGCTCCTTGCGCGCCTCGCCGGCGATCGTCCAGCCGCGGCCGCCGAAGTCGAACTCCTGGAAGCCGCCGCTCTTGGCGTCGCCGACCGCGATCGCGCCAGCGATCGCGCCTGGTTCGATCGCCGTCAGGTAGTGCGCGTCCTCGTCGCGCTCCTGGTTGACGTCGGCCGCGGCGACGGCGTACGAGATCAGCGGCGGGGCCCCGCGGGCCGCGCTGCTGCGGAGCCGCGAGGCGCGGCGGGGCAGCACGAAGCGGCCGTCGTCCGCGCGTCCCGACGCGCCGTGCGGCAGCGACGGATCGGGCAGCACCTCGAGGCGCAGCGCCTCGATGCGCCGCTTGCCCGGCCGGAAGACCAGATCGTACGTGTCGCGGGCCGGGGTCGGCCCCGACGCGAGGATCGAGCCGTCTTCCTGGAGCGACAGGCGCGAACCGTACTGCGCCATGAACTCGGTCGGCGTCAGCGTCGTCCACGCGATCTCCGCGCCGAGCCGCTCGCGCGTCGCCCGCTCCCACGCGCGCTGGCCCTCGTCGGCGATCGGGTCGTCCTGCTCGAGCCGCTTCTCGAGCGTCTCGATGCGGCGCTCGAGGTCGGCGAGCTTCGGCGCGTCGTCGGGCCCGGGTGCGGCGATCGCCGGCTTCGGGTTGCGGCCGAAGCCGTTGTCCTTCTCCTTGATCGAGTTGAAGAACCCGTAGAACGAGTAGAACTCCTTCTGCGAGATCGGGTCGTACTTGTGGTCGTGGCACTGCGCGCACGCGACCGTCAGGCCGAGCCACGTCGTCGCCGTCGTGTGCACGCGGTCGATCACGTAGGCCGAGCGGTACTCGTCGAGCTCCTCGCCGGCTTCGGTGTTGACGGGGTGGTTGCGGTTGAAGCCGGTCGCGATCCGCTGCGCGAGCGTCGGCTCTGGCAAGAGGTCGCCGGCGAGCTGCTCGATCGTGAAGCGGTCGAACGGCATGTTGTCGTTGCACGCGGCGATGACCCAGTCGCGCCACTTCCACGCCTGACGCGGCGCGTCGCGCTGGTAGCCGCTCGAATCGGCATAGCGCGCGACGTCGAGCCATTCGGTCGCCTGGCGCTCGCCGTAGCGCTCGTCGGCGAGCAGGCGGTCGACGACCTTCTCGAACGCGTCGGCCGACGTGTCGCGCGCGAACGCGTCGAGCTCGTCGGGCGTCGGCGGCAGGCCGATCAGGTCGAACGTCACGCGGCGCAGCCATGCCTCGCGCGGCGCCTCGGCGCTCGGGCGCAGCCCTTCGCGCTCGAGCCGCGCCAGCACGAAGCGGTCGACGTCGTTCTTCGGCCACGCGGCGTCCTGGACGGCGGGCGGTTCGGGGCGGCGCGGCGGCACGAACGCCCAGTGCTCCTGCCATTCGCCGCCGGCCGCGAGCCAGCGCCGAAGCACGTCGATTTCGGCGGGCGTGAGCCGTTCGCCGGCGTCGGGCGGCGGCATGACCTCGTCGGGGTCGTCGCTGGTGACGCGCAGCATCGCCTCCGACGCCGCGGGATCGCCGGCGACGAAGGCCGGGACGCCGTCGCGGTCGGCGAACGCATCGCCGCGTCGGTCGAGGCGCAGCTCGGCCTTGCGCTCGTTTGCGTCGGGACCGTGGCACCCGTAGCAGTGCTGCGCGAGGATCGGGCGCACGTCGCGGAGGTAGTCGACGGCGGAGCGGGCCGTCTCGGTGACCACCCCGTCGTGCTGGGCGGCCAGCGGAGCCGCGGCGAAGACGAGCAGGAGCCGATGGAGGGCGCGGGGCGAGCGGGGCATGGCGCAGGGATTCTAACGATCGGCCCGGGATGGACCGCGCGGTGCGTGGGCGTCTCCGGGACAGCGGGGTCGACGCCTCTTGCGTTCGGGCGCGTGTCCGGCCGGGCGCGCTCCGCTACTCGTGGCCGCGGTTGAACCAGAGCGTCAGCCGCCGCGCGCGCTGGTACGGCGGCATCACGTACATGCCCCCGGCGAGCACGTCGGGCCGCTCGTCGCCGTTGAAGTCGGCGATCGCCAGCGAGACGAGCGCCGTCGGGTCGTTGTCCAGCGGATGCGGGATGAAGCACTGCGTGCCGTCGTTCTCGAGCCACGCGATGCTCTGGCGCGAAGGGTTGCCCCAGACGTTCATCATGCTGGTGACGACGATGTCGAGGTCGCCGTCGCCGTCCAGGTCCTCGGCCAGCGCGGCATAGGCGCCGTAGAACCGCCAGATGTCGTGGTACTCGAAGTGGAGGTTCCCGCGGTTCTCGAGCCATTGCACGCCGTGCCACGGCTTCGGGTGCGCGTCGATGTCGAGCGAGTCGCCGTTCGTGAACAGCAGGTCCTGGTCGCCGTCCCGGTCGAGATCGACGGCCGTCAGTCCCGAGCAGCCGTACATCGGATGCGGCGCCTTGAAGAGCTGCCGCGCCGAGAACGTGCCGCTCCCGTCGTTGACGAACGCCAGCACCTCCTCGTGTTCCTGGGACGACAGCGCGACGAAGTCGACGTGGGCGTCGCCGTCGAGCTCCATCGGCACGACGTGGCTGAAGCCCGTGCGCGCCATGATCTCGTGGTAGCGGTAGCCGCCGTCCGCGCCGCGTTCGAGCCAGCCGACGGCGCCGGTCTTGAACAGCCCGAAGATCGCGACGAGCAGGTCGAGGTCCTGGTCGCCGTCGAGGTCCGCGGCGCGCACGTCGCAAACGCGGGTCACGCCGTCGAGCACGGTGCGCTGCTCGTATCCTCCGGCCCCGTCGCTCAACAGCAGCACGACCTGGCCGATCTCGTCGTCGGTCGGCTGCACGCCTCCGAGCACCGCGATCGCGACGTCGAGTCGGCCGTCACCGTTCAGGTCCGCGACCTCGGTCCGCGCCGGCACCTCGACTTCGGCCAGCGGCTCCTCGGTCCACCGGCCCTCGCGCAGCCGGGCGGCGGTGACGCGCTTGGCGATCGCGTCGGAGACGAGGACCTCGATCTCGCCGTCGGCGTCCAGGTCGGTCACGGTCAGCGCGGACACGAACGGCATCGGGCCGCTGGCGGGATCGGGACGCGTGCCGAGCGGCGAACGGTTGAAGCGCAGCGGCGAGGGCGCGTAGCGCTCCGGCAGCAAGGTCTCGGTCGCCGGGCTGCCGTCGACGTAGTACTCGTGCACCTTCGCCTTGTGGGCGGGCGCCACCGGCGTGCCGAGGTCGTACTGGTCGATCAGCGCGTGCATCTTGTCGAGCAGGTACGGCCACCGCGCGCTCGGCAGCAGATCGCGAGGCGGCACGATGTGGCAGCGCGCGCACTGGAACACCTCGGTCGGCAGCGGCCCGGCCGCCGCCGCGGCCGCGTAGTTGGCCGGATCGACGTATTCGTTTGCGCCCGCGTCACCCGACGTGCGCCATACGATCAGCGCAGCCGCGGCGACGGCCACCGCGCCGCCGACCACCAGCGCGGGGCGGCGCGAACCGCTGATGCGCGCGCCGTCGCTTCCCGAATCACGGTCGGGCTGCCGTCGGCCGGTTCCGGGGCGGGCCATGGATCCCGCTTGTCCCGTCGCGCGCCGGCGGCGTCAAGGCCTGCCTCGAGCGAGTCCGTGCGGCCGAGCGTGCACGTCCGTCGCGGGTCGGGCCGCCTTGATCGTCTCGCGGCGGCCGATAGGCTGCGGCCGCGCCGCGCGATGAGCGATCCCAGAGTCCACAAGCCGTCGTCGGAAGCCCCCGCGGCGCCCGACCGGCGGCAGCTGCTCGCGAAGGAGGCCGAGTTCTGGGATCTGCAGGAGGAGCGCATCGACAGCCTGTATGCGCGACCCCACGACTGGCGCTTCGTGCCGAAGCTCGCCGACGTCATCATCCGTCCGCGCGTGCGGACGTTCCTCCGCATCCTCGACGCGCACAAGGGCCGCATCCGCTCGCTGCTCGACGTGGGCTGCGGGAACGGCTGGCTGTGTCACGCGACCGCGAAGCGCGGCATCCGTTCGATCGGCATCGAGCTGTCGGCGAAGAAGATCGAGACCGCCAAGCGCATGGCGAAGGAGCAGGGCGTCGACCACCTGTGCGAGTTCTTCGCCGGCGACGTCATGCAGTGGCGGCCGGCCGAGAAGGTCGACCTCTTGACCTCGCACGGCAGCCTGCACCACTTCCCGGACTTCGCGGCGTCGCTCGACCACATGGTGGCGAACTACCTGCGGCCGGACGGCTACATGCTGTTCGTCGAGCCGAACCACGAGGGCATGGCGCCGGAGGTCGCGCGCTTCCTGCTGCGCTGCGCCAACAGCCGCTGGCTCAAGCGGTTCTTCGACATCGACTTCTACCTCGAGGTCACCGGCAAGAAGTCCATCGACGAGCCCGACCAGGAGCACGGCGCCGCCGCCGACGAAGAGCCGGACATCCGCGACGAGAGCCCCGCCGGCAAGGAGTTCTTCGGCGAGCACATCGATCTCGACGACTACTTCACGCGCCACTACGAGGTGCTCGAGCGCGAGTTCTACCACTACTTCTCGAGCCACGCGTCGAACGCGTTCTACGTGTTCATGAAGTCGCGGCTGATCCGGGCGCTGTGGCGCATGGCGCTGCCGCTGGTCGTGCGGCGCGACACGCGGCTGCTGCGGCGACCCGAATACCAGAAATGGGCCGAGGACGGGCTGTGGTTCCTGCGGCGCAAGGACGCGCGGAGCTGAGCGCCGGCTCGGCTCGGAGCGCCGCTCGCTGCGCCGGCGCGATCAGGTGCCTCGGAGCTTGTCCGGGTCCCGGCGGCGCAGGCGGTTCCACCATTGGCGCACGTGCCACTTCGCGAGGTTCCAGCGGCGCTCCAGCGGCATCAACACCCTGCCCTTGAGTCGCTCGTTCGGCCGCGCGCGGAAGACGGTGCCCTGGAACTGGTCGTTGAAGTCCGGCGGCGCTTCGCGCGTGTAGTAGTACAGCGCGAACGACGACCGCGGCACGTCGTCGGGGGAACGGATCGTCGTCGTGCCGTGGAAGCTCTTCGTGCTGGTCGCGAACACCACGCAGCGGCCGAGCACCGGCGACACGCGCACGCGGCAGTTCTTCACCTGGTCGTCCCACAGCTCGAGCTCACCGCCCCATTCCTCGCGCCACCCCGGGTTGAGGTAGAGCAGCAGGTTGAGGCGCCGGAACCACTGCACGTCGGGCACGTAGTTGAAGTCCGTGTGCACGTCGAGACGGCCGCCGCGTCCGGTCTGGTGCAGCCCGCCGCCGAGCAGCCGCTCGTCGGCGAGCAGCCCGGGGATCCCGGTGATGCGTCCGAGGGTCTCGAGCCACTCCGGCGAGTGCAGCGCGTCGAGCAGCTCGCGCAGCGGCGGCGACAGCGCCGCGCGATCGGTGACCTGCACCTTGCGCCGCTCGTTGACGGTCTCGAAGCGGAAGCCGCGCTGCAGCGACTGCTCGAACGACGGCAGCGACGCCGCGATCCGCCGCGCGAACTCCGGCTCGATCACGTCGTCGAGCACGACGTGGGGGAACGGATCGGCGGAGGTGAACCGGCGATGCAGGGAGTCGACGTCGAGCGGCAGCAGGACCATGCACGGAGGGGCGCGGAGCCGCGGTCAGTCTACCGCGCGGGCCGGCGGGCCGTCGTCTTGCGGTGCGGCGATGCGCTCCCGCCGGCGACGGGTCAGGTGTCGGTCCGTTCGCCGGACCGTCGCGGCACCGCGCAGGCGCCGGCGGGCACGAACTGCGCCGCCACGAAGCCCGCCAGCACGCCGAGCACGAGCGCGCCGGACCAGCCCGCCCACGCCTGCAGCGCCCAGCCGGCGAGGGTGGCGAGGACCACGACCGCGATCCTCCGCGGGGAGTTGAGGCTTCAGAGCATGTCGGGTTGCTAGGACAGGCCGGCGCTCAGGGGAAGCTCTGGCCCTGGTTGACCGCGCCGGCGGTGTTCGCCGCCGGCGGCTGCCAGGCGAAGGACGCGTACGCGGTGCCGACGCCGGTGAGCCGCAGCGACGAAGAGACGGGGTTCGTCGGCGGTTCGCTGACGCCGATGTCGACGGAGTTCCGGCCCGCGGCGGACACGTTCGCGGCGACGAACGCGCTCTGCGCGGACAAGAACTGCAGCACGGCGCCGGACTGCGCGACGAGCGCGACACCGGCGAGGTCGTCACGGAGACCGGGGAACGGCACCGACAGCGTGCCGAAGCCGTTCTGCTGGTCCGGCAGCACGCCGCGCAGGACGCGCCGGCCGTACGCGAGGCCCGTGGCGCCGTCGTAGACGACCAGCATCCAGCCGTCGACGGACTCGCCCGCGGGGCCGGCCAGCTCGACGAACTCGCCGAAGTCGAAGCCCGCGTTGTCGTAGGGCAGTTCGTTGATCCAGAGCTCCGGCGCGCGTCCGGTCGAAGGCGCGCCGCACTGGCCGAGCCACAGGCAGTCGACCCACTCCGGGTGGTCGACGAACGGGTTGCGGTTGCCCTGGAAGGCGAACACGACGTCGTTGCGGGCGCGTTCGCGCGCGTCGACGGGGTCCTGCTGGTGCCACTGCAGCAGCGTGGTCAGCCGTCCCATGTGCGCGAGCGACAGGTTCTGGCTCGAGAAGCTCGCCGCGATCAGACCGAGGTCGTCGGTCAGCACGAGGTCGGGCTCGCTCGCGCCGGTCGTGCCGTGCACTCCGCCCTCGTAGCGCACGTCGAGGTAGAACAGCGCGCGCGCGACGTCGCCCTTCTTCGCGCTCCAGACCTCGAAGCCGCCGGTCGCGGCCGTTCCCGCCGTCCAGTTCGAGTCGCTCGGATACGGGCCGGAGACGCCGCCGGCGCCGGCGTTGGCGAGGGTCGCGAGCCGTGTCCACGACGCCGAGCCGGTCGCGAACGGCTTCCGGTCCCGCGCCGTGTTGTAGGCGACGTCGCACAAGAACAGCTGGTGGCAGTCGCTGAACGGGTAGTTGGTCGGCCCGTCGACCGGGAAGCCGTACGACGACGGCCACGTGTGCTCTCGGTTGTAGAACGGGTTGCCGCCGCCCTGCTTGGCGTAGGTGGCGTTCTTGTAGACGTCGAGGATCTGGGCGGGGTTGGCCGGGTTCTCGTCGGCGAGCTCGAGCACGTCCCAGGTGTCCGGAGCGGCGGCGGTGTAGGGCACGCGCACGTGGTCGTCGACGACCTGGTGCAGCGAGGCGCGCAGCGCCTGGGGCGACGTCGTCACGACGCTCGCGTAGTAGCCGGGCGGCGCCTGCGCGTTCGCCGCCGCCGAAGCCGCGGCGGCGAGCGCGGCGAAGACGACGGCGGCAGGACGCATGGCGCCGGCAGCATAGCGCCGGCGCGCGGTCGACCGCACCCGGGGTCAGCGCGCTGCTTCGACTTCGATCGTCAGCGGCGCCGCCCAGCGCTTCTGCTCGGGCGTGTAGTAGAGATACGCCCGCGACGCCGGCCCCGTGCTCGCGCCGGGCACGCGCGCGGTCAGATCGAGCGTCAGCTCGCAGCGCTGGCCGGGGTCGAGCTTGCGCCAGTAGAGCACCAGCTCGCGCCCCTGCAGCTCCCAGAACGCGAACGCGTCGGCGGCGAGCAGGTCGTCGAGCACCTTCGTCGGCAGCTCGAGCCCGGCGGGCAGGCCGACGATCGCGATCGGCGTCGGCAGCTCCTCGTCGGTGCGGTTCTCGACCGTCACGTCGAGCGCGACGGTGCGGCCCTCGACGACGCCGGCTGCGCGCAGCCGCGCGGTGAGCGCGACCGCGGTGTCCGGGTCGTCGGCGGGCTGCTCGGCGTGGTAGTGCACCTCGCCGGACCACGGCAGCGGCGCGTCGCCGCCGCCGAGCACCTCGAGCCGCAGCACGTGCTCGCCGGGCGCGAGCTCGCGCCACAGGTCGAGCTCGATCGCGCCGACGTCGTCGGCGCGGAACGGCCGTTCGGCCAGCACGCGGTCGCCCGTCAGCACCCGCAGGGTGCCGTCCTCGCGCATCGCGCGGTTGGCGGTCGCGTAGGCGGTCAGGGCGCGCAGCGCCATGATCGTCGCCTGGGTTGCGCCGAAGCGGCCGCGGCCGTCGCGCGCCGTCTGCAGGTACTCGACCGCCCGGTGCACGTTGTCCTGGCGGCTCGGGTCGACGAGCCACGCGAGCACGGCGAAGCCGGTCGTCTCGACCACCAGGTCGCGGCCGCCGCTCCGGGTGATGCTGGTCGGCGTGCCGTGCAGCGAGCCGTCGTCGCGTTGCATCGAAGCGAGCGAGGCTCGGGATGTAGAGTCCTCGTGCCG
>CALKYL010000278.1 GCA_938003515.1 uncultured bacterium | reverse complement strand
TTTACCAGAAAAAAAAAAAAATCGCGACGAGCCACACGCCAGGGACGAAGCGCAAAACAACCGCGGATCACCCATCGCCGGAGCGCCGCGGCACAGCGGCACGCGGAGGCCCTACCCTGCAAGCGGAACGCACGGCGACGCGCGGCGCCCACGGCCGGTCCTGGCCGCGCCAGTGGGCGTGCAACAGACCGGTGCCCTGCTCCGGCTGCTGGCCGGCCAGCACGACGCGCTCGTCGAGCCCCGCGACGGCCATGCGCCGCCGCGCGGTGCCGGCCGGCCGCACGACCCACAGGCCGTGGTAGCGGCGCGTCGCCAGGTCGCTCGCGGTGCCGCAGGCGTAGCCGCCGCGGCCGTCGGTCAGCAGCCACTCGGCGTCACCGGCGACGGCGTTCGCGGACGGATCGTTCGTCACCGCGCTGGCTCGGGTCGCGGCGGAACGGGCGGATTCGGGATCGTCTCGCAAGATCGCTCGGCCGGAGCCTACGTCGCGCGCATCCGGTATCAACGTTGCTCCCCGACAAGGAAACGTGAGCCGGCCCTGTCGTCACCGCACACGAAGCGCCATCCTAGGGCTGTCCCTCACCCGGTCCTCAGCCGAGTCCGAATGGTGCCGCTCGACCTCCGCAACACGCTCGTCTTCGTCCTCGCCGGCGGCGCCGGCAGCCGGCTGATGCCGCTGACGCAGCACCGCGCGAAGCCGGCGGTGCCGTTCGGCGGCAGCTACCGGATCATCGACTTCACGCTCAGCAACTGCATCCACTCGGGCTTCCGCCGCATCCACCTCTTGACGCAGTACCAGGCGCGCTCGCTCGAGGAGCACATCCGCTTCGGCTGGAACTTCCTGCCGCGCCGCCTCGAGCAGTGGATCACCTGCAGCCCGCCGCACCACGTGTCGGTGGGCAAGTGGTATCGCGGCACGTCCGACGCGATCTTCCACAACCTCGACACGATCCTCGACTGGCGGCCGTCCAACGTCGTGATCCTGTCCGGGGACCACATCTACCAGATGGACTACAGGGACATGCTGCGCGAGCACGTCGAGCACGAGGCCGCGCTGACGATCGGCGCGGTCAGGATCCCGGTCCACGAGGCGCCCGCGTTCGGCATCCTGCAGGTCGACGAGAACAACCGGATCACCGGCTTCGTCGAGAAGCCGAAGCAGAACGCGCCGGAGATCCCGGGCGAGCCGGGCTACTGCCTCGCGTCGATGGGCATCTACGTGTTCGAGACCGAGGAGCTGGTCCGGCGGCTGCAGGCCGACGGCCGCCTGCCCGACGGCCAGGGCGGCGACTTCGGCCACCACGTGATCCCGCGCATGATCGGCGAGGTGCCGGTCTACGCGCACGCGTTCTGCGGGCTCGAGGGCGAGGACGAGCGGCCGTACTGGCGCGACGTCGGCACGATCGAGGCCTACTTCGACGCGCACATGGACCTGATCAGCGTGAAGCCCCAGCTCAACCTGTACCGGCAGGACTGGCCCACGTACACGCTGTGGCACAACGACCCGCCGGCGAAGACGGTCTTCAACGAAGAGGGCGACGGCCGCCGCGCCGAGGTCGTCGACTCGCTGCTCGCGCCGGGCGTGGTGGTGTCCGGCGGCAAGGTGCGCCGTTCGATCCTCTCGAACCTCGTCTACGTCGACGAGCACGCGACGCTCGACGAGTGCATCGTCATGCGCGGCGCGCGCATCGGCCGCGGCTGCAAGCTGCGGCGCGTGATCCTCGACAAGTGGAACGACGTGCCGCCCGGCACGGTCATCGGCTACGACCGCGAGCAGGACCTGAAGCGCTTCACGGTTTCGCACAGCGGCATCGTGGTCGTCGCCCAGCGCCATCCCTGGCGCTGAGGGACGGGCGCGCGCCGCGGTTCGCCGCGATCAGGTCCCGGGCGACGCGGGCGCACGAGCCGCCCCGTGCGGACATCTGGGCCGCGTGTCCTGGAGTCGGCCGGAAGCCACTGCCCACCGGCTTCATCCTAGCGCAGCCGTTCCGCCAGCTCCCCCGCCAGCCACGCCGCGACGATCTCGTTGCCGCGCACGTTGAAGTGCCCGCCGTCGGCGATGAACAGCTCGTCCGCCGGCTCCTTTGCGGCCGCCAGGATCGGGGTGGCGTCGAGGGTCGGGATGCCGAGGCCCTCGGCCACCGCCCGCCAGCGCGCCTGCGCCAGGCCGCGTTCGTAGTCCTTCGGGTCGAGCCCGAGCTCGCGCAGCCGGGCCGTGCGCAGCGACTCGTCGACCTGCCACTTCGTCGGCAGGATCACGAACACCAGCGGCCGCCGGCCGGCGGTGTCGGCGGCCCGCTGCAGCGACGCGCGCAGGTAGCCGAGCAGGCGCGGCAGCACCGGCTCCGCGCCCGGCTGCCACGTGTGCCGTTCGTCGCGCACGTCGAGGAACAGCCCGGCGTGCCGCTGGTTCTGCGGCGTCTCGGGCGGCAAGCCGACCGCGCGCGTCATCGTCTCCGGATCCGGTGACCACGTCGCGAGCGGCGACCAGCTCGGCCGGTGCTCGAGGATCCACGCTTCGACCCAGAGCGCCGCGCGCGAACGCAGCGCGAGCCGCGCGCGCCACGAGGTGAACACCAGGCTCGCCATCGGCTCCTGCAGCATCAGCCCCGCGTAGACCGTTCGGTTGGGCACCGTGTCGTCGACCGCGTCGTTGCCGAGGAAGCCGCAGCACACCAGCAGGTCGGCGCCGAAGCGCTCGTCGAGGCGCCGCAGGTGCTCGACGTAGTGGCGGCTGCCGTAGCCGGGCACGCCGCCGTTGCCGACGGTCGCGACGACGCCCCGGGCCGCGAGCTCGGCCTCGACGCGCGCCGGCAGCGCGTGCTCGTCCTCGACGCCGTAGCCGAACACCAGCGAGTCGCCGACCATCAGCACCCGCTCCTCGCCGGGCCGCCGCGCGCCGATCTCGGGGCCGCGCATGCCGAGCGCGTTGATGCGCACGTCGGTCGCGTAGGCGTCGCCGACCCGGAGCGTGCCGCGGTAGCCCGGCCGCAGCGCCGGCGCGCCGTCGGCAGCGGCCGCGTACATGCCGGCCTGCTGGAACTCGGCGAACCACGGCGGCAGCGTCCAGAAGGCGCGGAACGCGAGCTCGACGAGCACGAGCGCGACGATCGTGCCGACCATCAAGGCCGCGAGCACGAACGCCCAGCGCCGGCGGCGGCGCGGCCGGGCCTTCGCGTCCGACCCGACGGGACCCGGCGATCCGGTCGGCGCGCTCGCCCCGGACGGCTCGTTCGATCGGGCCACCGCGCTCAGCCGGCGCGCCGCGGCGGCAGGAACTCGCCGAGGAACTGCGGCAGCATCTTGCGCCAGGTGACCCAGTCGTGGCGCCACTCCTTGCCCCACTCGTCGACGCGGTTCGGCACGCCCTTCGGCCCGAGCACGCGCTCGACGTTCCAGCTCTGCTGCGGGTCCTCGTAGTCGCCGGTGCCGTGCGCGAGCAGCACGAAGCGCTGCTTGAGCAGCTCGAGGTGCCTGCCGCCGAGGTTCGGCACGAAGTCGAGCGGCGAGCTCTCGTGGTAGTCGCGGTTGATCTGCCCGTCGAGGAAGCGGTTCATGTTGTAGGTGCCGCTCATGCAGATCGCCGTGCCGAACTGGTCCGGGTGCCGGCAGACCGCGGCGAGCGCGTTGAACGCGCCGATCGACGAGCCGGCGGTCCAGATCGGACCCGGGTCGCCGCCGCAGTCGCGGTGGATCGCCGGCACGACCTCGCGCGAGATGCACGCGTCGAAGCGCTGCTGCACGGCGGCGGCCTGCTCGAGCGTGCGGCACTCCTGCAGCCACGCCTGCCCGGCGACCGAGTCGACGCAGTAGACCTTCAGCCGCAGGTCCTCGAGGAACGCGCCGACCGCCGAGATCAGATGGAAGCGCTCGGGCTCCTCGGCGTCGCCGCCCGCGGTCGGGAACAGCAGCAGGGGCGTGCCGGACACGCCGTAGCGGACGAAGGTGATCTCGCGGCCGCCGAGCGACGGCGACCTCCAGCTGATCTTGTGCTTGCTCACGAACGGCCTCGCGGGCTCGTGGACGGGGTGGCCTTCTGCTCGAGGTCGTCGACCGAGCGCAACACGAGCGCGTGGAAGCGGCCGGTGAACTCGTCGATCTCGTGCGCGGGGTAGACGTTCTCGACCTTCTTGCGGATCGCGGCGAGGCACCGCTCGCTGCGGAACCAGCGGAACGCGGTCTCCTCGAGCGGACCGAGGTGCTCCTGGCAGAACGCCTCGAAGCGCTCGGCCTGCAGCCGGTCGCGCGCGATCTTCGCGTAGCGGCGCAGCTTCTCGCGGTAGTCGAGCTTCTGCCGCGCGACCTCGTAGTAGGGCTCGAAGTCGAGCGTCTTCCGCATCGGCCGCTTCGTCGCGGCGACGAACAGCGCCCACTTCAGGTTGCTGAGCACGTACCACGGCCAGTGGTAGTGGATCGAGTTGACCTGGTTGTCGGGGCAGGGGTTCGCGTAGTCGATCGGGTAGAAGACGCCGTCGGCGCGCAGCGCCTCGACGCTGTTGAAGTCCCAGCCGAAGAAGCTGTTGATCGTCAGGCACGTGTCCGCGACGAGCTGGAGCTCCTCGGCCGAACAGAAGTCGCGGTCGGCCCGGTAGCGGTCGTGCAGCGGCTGCGACGCGTCGTACTTGATGACGCGCACCTGCGGGCCGATGCCGACCGCGCGCACGAACAGGTCGAAGCCGTGCACCGCGCGCTGCAGGTGCATCAGGTCGGTGCCGCTCTTGTCGTAGGCCGCGACCAGCTGCTCGCCGTCGTCGACCTTGGTCACGCCGCGCCAGCCGCCGCCGTCGAACGGCTTGAGGAACTGCGGGTAGCCGAGCTCGTCGCCGATCGCCTTCAGGTCGAACAGCTTCGCGTAGGCGTGCAGCGTGTAGTCGAGGTCGGCCTTGGGCACGTACGACTTCTGCGGCAGCATCGCCGTCGTCGGGATCGGCATGCCGAGCGCGGCCATCGCCGCGTAGCTCGAGTGCTTCTCGTAGCTTTGCACCGACCACGGGTTGTTGTAGACGTACAGGTCGTCCATCAGGACGCACTTCTTGATCCACTCGCGCTGCAGCGTGAACCAGTGCGTCAGGCGGTCGACGACCAGGTCGTACTTGCACCCGGGCTCGAGCCGGAACGGCTGCAGCCCGACGCGCTCGCACGCGAAGCGCACGGTGTCCTTGCCGAGCTTCAGCTCGAGCTTGCTGTCGGCGAGGATCTGCTCGAAGGCGAACGGCCAGCAGATGTCGGCGCCGAGGGAGAGTCCGATGTGGCGGGTGACGGCGGGCATGGGCACGAGGGCGGACCGGAGACGTTAGCGCGGAGGCCCGCTATTCATAGACGAGCCACAGCGGCCCCGGGAACAAGAAGGAAAGCCCCTCCCGCAGGCGGTCGCGCCAGTTCTCCCAGTTGTGGCCGTCGTTGGCCTCGCGGAAGCGCACCTGCATGCCGGTCTCCTGCAGGAGCGGCACGAGCGAGCGGTTGTAGTAGATCAGCGACTCGTAGACGCCGCACGAGACGAACACGCTCTCGGCGGGCCGGCCCGGCGCCTTGCGGAACTCGTTGACGAACTTCACGACCGGGTCGAACACCGGGCCGCGGTCGTGCTCGCCGATCTCGGTGAACACGAACGAGCCCGACTGCAGCAGCAGCTTGCCGAAGAAGCCCGGGTGCCGCCACGCGGTCGCGAGCGACGCGACCGCGCCGAAGCTCGCGCCCATCAGCGCGCGCGCCGACGGTTCGCGCACGAGCGGCAGGAGGTCCTCCATCTGCGGCACGAGGTCCTTGACGACGAAGTCCGCGTGGCGCGGATCGGCCGCGTACTCGTTCATGCGGTCCGGGGACTGGGTCAGGATCGCGATCAGCGGCGGGATCTCGAGCCGGTGGATCAGGTTGTCGAGCGTCTCCTTCAGGTGCGCGAAGCCCAGGTAGTCGAAGCCGTCGTGCACGATCAGCAACGGGTAGCGCCGCGTCTCGCGGAAGCGCGCCGGCCGGTAGACCTTGATCGGCCGCCAGTCGCCGAACACCGGGCTGTCGACGTGCCGCTCCTCGACCGTGCCGTGACGCGCCTCGGGGTCCTCGACGGTCCAGTCCGGCGGCTCGTAGCCCTCGCCGTACACGACGGAGTTGGCGCCGAACGGATCGCGCGCGGGGTGCTTGTTGAGCGGGGCCCGGATCAGCGTGCCGCGGGCGTACAGCGCGATGCCGAGCTTGTACTCCATGCGCGACCCGGGCGGCAGGTCGATCTGCAGCACCCAGAGGTCGCTGTGGCGCAGCCGCCGGAACGGCAGCGAGCCGGGCAGGCCGTGGATCCAGTGCTGCAGCGTGACCTCCTGCGCCTCGCCGCGGTAGACGAAGGTCACGTTGCGCCCCTCGACATAGGGGAACTCGACCGTGCGCAGGAGCCGGTCGACGGCGACGGCGCCGCCGGTCAGGGCCGTCTCGAGCCGCGCGAGCATCGTCACGGCGCCGCCTCCACCACCAGGCCGTCGCGGTCCAGCTGGCGCGAGCCCCTGCGGGGCTGCCAGCGGCCGTCGCGCCAGTCGAAGCGCGAGCCCGGGTCCAGGAGCGCGCAGAGCGCCGGGCCGAAGCGGCGGGTCAGCATCTGCACGCGCAGCGGATCGTCGGTCTGTAGTCGGTGGCGCGCGTGCGGCAGCGCGACGAAGCCCGGCAGCAGGCCGAGGCCCGCCTCCATGACCTCGGCGAACGAGCTGCCCTGGGGCGGCGCGTCGTGGAACAGCACGATGCGTTCGCTGAGCGCCATCGCCCCGGCCGACCACGCGACGACCGGCCGGTCGCTCCACGACGCGAGCACGTCGAACAGCCGCAGGCGGTGCAGCAGCACGCCGATGTGGCCGCCGGCGACCAACAGGCACGACGCACCCTCCAGTTCGCGCCGCAGCGCGCGCCGCTCCTCGAGGACCGCGTCGCGCTCGGCCGGGCGCACCCGTTCGTCGAACTCCAGGTGGATCTGCGCGACGCGCGCCGTGTGCTGGTCGTCGAGGCCGCGCACCAGCACCCAGGCGTCCTCCTGCTCGGCGCGCACCAGCGGGTCGTCGTCGCCCCGGCGCATCAGCTCGCGCGTCGGCTCCATCAGGCCGGCCAGCCGCAGCCGGTAGAGCTCCTGCACCTTGCGGAGCGTCGCGTGCCGTTCGCGCATCGCCTGCAGCAGCTCCGGGTCGCGCTCGAAGACGCGCTCGACCCGCTGCCAGACCGCGAGGTTGACGACCTTCCGGTTGCAGTGCTCGCGCAGCTCCTCGTCCTCGTCCTCGCGCTCCTCCCACCCCGCCGTCACGACGGCGACGGGCTCGCGCCGGTTCGGCACGAGCGCGTCGACCGCGTCGCACACGGACGGGTCGCGCCGCTGCGGGCCGAGCACGATGGCGGTGGACAACATCGGGGCGAATGCCTTACCCGAGGCGCCGCCGCGAGAAAAGGGCGGCGCGGCGGCTCAGGCGAGGTCGCTGTCGCCGAGCGTGTACCACCAGGCCTCGGCGAGGAACTCCGGCGTCACGTCGGGCCAGCAGACGTTGTGGATCAGCCGGCGCTGCAGCCAGGTCGCCGACGGCGTCTCGACGAAGCCGCGTCGGACGAGCAGGCGGTGCTCGTGCGACCAGGGCGGGAACACCGCCATCAGCCGTTCCCTGCCCTCGTCGAGCTGCCGGCGCGCCGCCGCCGCGAGCAGCGCGTCGCCGGCCTCGTCGTCGCGCTCGGGCACGAGCCAGTCGACGATCGTCGCGGCGTCCGGCGCGAGGCCCGCGCGGGGCTTGAGCACCATCAGCCCGGCGAGCCGGCACTGCCGGCCCGCCGTCCACAGCCCGTCGTCGGCGCGCGCGGGGTTCTTCACGTAGCGCCACGCGAGCCAGCGCCAGTCGCGGCGCAACAGGCACCGCTTGTCGGCGCGCACCGCGTCGTAGAGCCCGCCGGCCTCGGGCGGCACCTGCTCGACGCGCGCGACCTCGACGCCGGCCGGTGCGGCGAGCGGCGGCGCGGCCCGGTCGCGCACGAGGAAGTCGACGACGCGCATCATCTCGTACTTGAGGTAGCGCTTGCCGATGCGGTACGCGGCGTCGACGGGGAACCCGTAGAACAACGCGTCGCCGATCGCCTCGCTGTGCGCCCAGAACGGCATGCAGGTCTCGACGAACAGGCTCTTCGCCTTCAGGCCCTGCCGCCACTTCGGGTGCGTCATCGAGTCGACGCAGTGCACGAAGTGTCCGAGCCCCCACGGCGTGTCGTACGGCATCGGCATGCCGGCGTACTGCGACGCGACGGTGCCGTCGGCGGCCACGGCGAGCGAGATGCGGTGCCCGCACGGGTTCTCGAGGTAGGCCCACCGCCACTGCGCCTCGGTGCGGTCGACGTAGTCCGGCCCGCAGACCTCGCGGAACACCAGGTTGAAGGTGCTCAGGATCGCCCGCTCGTCGCCCGGCCGGTACGGCCGGATCGTCAGCTCGCCGCTCACCGGAGCCTCCGGCAGAACTCGGTCACGAGCCCGGTCATCGTCGCCGCCGCCTGCCGGCCGGCCTCGACGACCTCGTCGTGCGACAGCGGCGCGTCGCCGATGCCGGCCGCGAGGTTCGAGATCAGCGACAGCCCGCACAGCTCGGCCCCCATCGCGCAGAGCGCCGTCGCCTCGTGCACCGTGCTCATGCCGACCGCGTCGGCGCCGAGCGTCTTCAGCATGCGCACCTCCGCCGGCGTCTCGTAGGCCGGCCCCGACAGCCCCGCGTAGACGCCGGGCCGCAGCCGCACGCCGCAGGTGGCGAGCTCGCTGCGCAGCTCCGGCGAGTACACGCGGGTCTGGTCGGGAAAACGCGGCCCGAACGCCGGCTCGTGCGGCCCGGCGAGCGGCGAGCTGCCGGTCAGGTTCAGGTGGTCGGTGATCAGCATCAGGTCGCCGGCCGACAGGTCGTCGCCGATGCCGCCGGCGGCGTTGGTCAAGAGGAAGCGTCCGACCCCGAGGCGCCGCAGCGTGCGCACCGGCCGCACGACGTCGGCCGGCGAGTGGCCTTCGTAGAGGTGCACGCGGCCGGTCAGGCACGCGACCCCGACCCCGCCGACCGTGCCGACGACGAGCGCGCCGCCGTGGCCGACGACGCCGGGGGTCGGCCAGTCCGGCACGTCGCCGAACGGCACCGCGTCCCGGTCGTCGACGGCCTCGGCGCAGTCCTTCAGCCCGCTGCCGAGC
>CALKYL010000277.1 GCA_938003515.1 uncultured bacterium | reverse complement strand
AATCAGCGTTGCAGAATCGGCTGATTCGGCGTTCTTGAACTGACGCCGCGGCCGCTTCTAACCGAGAAAGCGATTCCCCGTTCCGCGCGGTCGACCGGCGCGGACCAGTCGCGCCGATCGCGATGATTGTTCCGGATGCGCCGGTCACCCAGACTCCGCCTGCAGCGGAACGGATCGCTACTCGTCGAGGATCTCCTGTTCCTTCGCGCTCGCCTGCTCGTTGACCTTGCCTTCGTAGGTCTTGGTCAGATCCTGAATCTTCGACTTCGTTGCGTCGCGCTCATCCTCCGACATCGACTTGTCCTTCTCGGACTGATCGGCATGTTTGTTGGCGTCCCGGCGGATGTTACGAATCGAGACCCGCGCTTCCTCGGCTTCCAGCGGCTCGGCTTCCTCGTCTACGGCACGATCTACTTCCAGGTCGTGATCCCCTTCGACACGCACGACACCCACTTCTACAAGGAGGAGTGGTACCACACGCTCGGCGACTCCGACCTCGTCTGAGCTGCCGCGGACCGCAGGGCGGCTCAGCCGCCCCCGCCGGGCTTCTTCTTCTCCTGCTTCCCCTCCTGCTCGCCCGCTCCGGCGCGGGGGTTCTCCGCGGCGAACGGTTGAAAGCCCCACCGCACAGTACGCCGCGCAGCCGACGTTCGCCGCTCCCGAAGGCCTCGCCGACTTCGACCTCGGCCACCTCGGCACGCGCGGTGAACATCGGCACCAGCAGCAACGCGAGCTGGCCGACCGCGTCCCGGGCGCGCCCGAGGTCGAGCTGCCAGACGACGTCGGGACCATCGACCGACTGCCGCATCTCGCGCAGCACCGGCCGGACCAGGCGCGCCTCCGGCATGCCCAGCAGCCGCTCGCGGAGCCGCTCGGCGGCGGCGGCGCTGGCAGCGACCCCGGCCCCGCCGGTCGCGTGACGCAGCGTGGCCCGCGCTGCGAGACGCGGGTCGTCCGGCTCGCCGGCGACGAGCACCTCCAGGCACAGGAACGCGGGCGCGGCGTCCTCGCCCCACTCGGCGTCGGGCAGCACCTGCTGCTTGAACTGCGGCAGCACGTCCGGGTGGCCGACGTGCACGACCGCGTAGGCGAGCCGCGCCTCGCGACCCGAGAGCAGCGACAGGACGTCCGCGCACGGCGTCGCCGCGCCGCGCTCGCCGGTCAGCACCGGCCCCAGCGCCTCGGTCGCGCCGAAGACCTGCAGTTCGGGCCGCGGCCGGAAGAACAGCTCGTCCCGGTAGCTCTCCCGGCGCCACACGTCCTGGCCGCCGATACGCTCCTCGCTCCATTGGCCGCCGACGACCCAGGGCGGCGGCGCGAGTTCGGCGTTGCCCTCGAAGACGCGCACGTCGCGGTAGGCGCCGGCGGCCATGCCGCCGACCTCGGCGACGTCGCGCTCCTGCACGAAGGTGATGCGATCGAGGCGGTCGAGCGAGAAGCCCAGCTCCTTCTCGATCTGGCCGAAGGTCATCGCCAGCACGGAGGCCTGCAGTTCGTCCCAGACGCCGCGCGCGCGCGTGGCCGCGAGGTCGAGGAAGAAGACGTTCCGGTAGTCGGGCAGCAGGAAGGCGCGCGCGGTCGGGGTCTGCGCGGGCAGCACGAGCGCGCCAGCCAGGACGGCGGCGGCGGCGGCGAGGCGCGACGAGGGGTGCGTTCGATGCATGACGGCTCTCCTCTGGGGAGGCGAGCCCCCCCCAGTGCGTGACGTGCCGATTCTATTCGCGCACCCCGCGAGGGCGAAACCGGGTTCAGCGGCGGGCGCCCGCGACGATCAACCAGCCGACCAGCCCGACGACGAGCGCGACGGCCGCCACGACGACCCAGCCCGGCACCCGCCTGCCTCCACCGGACCCGCTCACGTGCGCGTGCTCCCGAACAGGACCGCCCCGAGCGAGCCGAACAGGATCGTCGGCGTCCACGCCGCGACGATCGGATGCAACAGCTCGCGCTGGCCGAGCCGCTGGCACGTCAGGTCGCAGAGCATGTAGGCGGCGCACAGCCCGATCGCGCCGAGCGTGCGATCGACGCGGCTCGAGCGCTCGAAGCGCACCGCCATCGGCAGCGCGAGCAGCAGCAGCAGCAGGCTGGCCAGCGGGTACGTGATGTGTCGGTGCAGGGCCAGCCGCACCGCGGCCCGGTTCGGGCGCGCCTCGATCAGCTCGACCAGGTCGGTGTACGACAGCGTCTCCGGGTCGATCTCGTCGCGGCTCTGCTGCAGCAGCACCGACGGGGTCACGTCCGGGCGCAGGAGCCACGGCTGCGGCTCCTCGAGCCGGGTGCGCACCAGCACGCCGTCCTCGAGCCGCCAGTCGCCGCGCTCCTCGTCCCACGTCGCGTGCTCGGCGGTCGTCAGCGAGACGTCGGCGGCGAGGTCGCCCTGCACGAGCATGCGCACGCCGCTCGCGCGCCGCGCGAGCGGGTCGTATTCGCGCACGTAGAGGTACTGGCTGACCTCCTCGTGCGACTCGTGCACGAGGAAGCGCTGCACGGCGCTGCCCTGGCGCAGGAAGGTCTCGTTCGTGGCCAGCGCGGCGCCGACGTGCGGCACGACCCACTGCCACGAGCCGGCCATCAGCAGCGCCCCGAGCACGCCGCACCACAGCACCGGGCGCAGCACCCGGTGGATGCTGCGGCCGACGAACAGCATCGGCACGACCTCGTTGTGGTTCTGCAGCCGGGACACCGTGAACATGCCGGCGATCACCGTCGCGAAGGGCGTGACGGTCGTGACCAGCACCGGCAGCAGGTTCAGGTAGTAGAGCAGCAGGTATGCCGCGAGCGCGAGGCCACCGAGGCCCTCCTCCGCGGCCCGGTCGGCGTAGCGCGGCAGGTTGTTGAGCAGGTCGACGAGGATCGACAGGAACAGGAAGAAGACCAGCGCGGTGACGAACGCGCCGAGCACGATCCGGGCGACGTAGCGGTCGAGCCGGCTCATCGCTTCAGCTGCCTCCAGACCAGCGGCGCGCCGACGGAGAACAGCAGCACGACCGGCAGCCACCCGCACCACGGGTTCCGCGTCGACAGCAAGAGCCGGGCGCCGAGGACCTCGCCGAGGTAGAACATGCCGAGCGGCACGAGGGACAGCACGAGCGCGACGACGCGGCCGCGGTTCCTGGCGAGTTCGGCGATGCAGAACCCGATCGGCGCCAGCAGCGCCGGCATCAACGCGAAGCAGCAGCGACGGAACAGCGTGTAGGTCGCCTGCTCGGGCTCCCGGTGCACGCCGCGCATGACCTCCGCGAGCAGCTGGTCGCTGCGCAGGTCGTCGTTGCGGTCGGCGCGGGCACCGCGCGAGCCGAGCTCGTCGAGCGGGACGTCGAACACCAGGTCGCCTCCACGGTTCTGCCCGATCGGGTCGCGCACGCCGTGCAGCACGATGCGCACCGCGCCGTCCTCCTGCGCCGTCTCCTCGAGCCGGGGCACCGACACCCGGTCGACGAACAGGATCGGCGACTTCAGGTCGTCGCGGATCGGCCTCGGCGAGTAGATCGTGCAGTCGACGTAGTCAGCCGCTTCGCGGCGGCGGAAGGTCAGGATGTAGCCGGTGTCGAGCACCTTGATGCGGTCGGTGCCGAGGTTGAGGTTGATGAACGCGCTCCGCACGACGTCCGCGATCACGTGATACTTGCGGAAGTGCACCTCGGGGATCAGGTAGTGGTTCGCGAACGACGACGCGACCGACAGGAACACGCCGATCAGCACCGCGGCGGTCATCGGCACGCGCGGCGACACGCCGGCCGCCCGGATCGCGATCAGCTCGCGGTCCTGCGCCGCGCGCGTGAACGTCAGCACCGTCGCGATCAGGAACGCGA
Source organism: uncultured bacterium (assembly GCA_938003515.1). Next base: position 620 of record CALKYL010000277.1, on the reverse strand, counting down.
TCGTCAGCAGGTGCGGCAGCGCGTCGAGCGCGAAGAACAGCGTGATCAGCGCCGCGTCGAGCAGGTCCCCGCCCTGCGAGCGTTGGATGCCCCGATAGACCAGCGAGATCAGCACGACGCCGAACAGCACCAGGAAGGTGATCCCGGCGTTCACGGCGAGCTCCTTCAGGTAGTATCGGTGCAGCCGCCACATCGCGTCCTCGCAATGGTTCCGCAACGCCTGACGCCGGGCAACCTGGCACTGCCGCAATCCACCGTCGTGCGGCACGACCGCGCGCACGCCGTCGCGGTGCAGGCCATCGCCGCCCCCCTGGGCGAGCTGCTGCGGCGCGACGTCGCCGAGTGGACGGACCAGGGCCTGGAGTCGGTCAAGACGCGCACGGTGCGGCGCGTGTTCCGGGGCCGGCTCGGCGGCGTGGACGTGCACGTCAAGGTGTTCCGCGCGGATACGATCGCCGCCCGCGCGCGCGCGGTGCTCCGCCGGCCGCGCGGAGATCGCGAGGCCGAGCACCTGCTGCTGGCCGCGTCCCTCGGGCTGCCGTGCGTCGAGCCGCTCGCGTTCGGGGTGGCCGTGGAGTCGGGACAGCCCTGCAGCTTCGTCGTCACCAGCACCGTCGCCG
>CALKYL010000276.1 GCA_938003515.1 uncultured bacterium | reverse complement strand
TGCACGCCGAGCTGCACCGCCGGCTGTCGGCGCTCGCGCGCGAGGAGCTGGTGCACTTCGAGCGCGCGCTCAAGCTCCTGGCCGGCCGCGGCGTCGCGTTCGCGCCGCAGGCGTCGTCGGGCTACGCCGAGCGGCTCAAGCGCGCCGTGCGGCGCGACGTCGACGGCCGGCTCGCCGACGAGCTCCTGGTGGCGTCGATCATCGAGGCGCGCTCGCACGAGCGCATGGGGCTCCTGGCCCGAGCGCTCGCGGCCGACGCGCCCGAGGTCGCGGCGTTCTACGCCGAGCTGTGTCCGGCCGAGGAGCGGCACGAGGCGCTCTACCAGGAGCTCGCCGCGCTCGTCGTCGGCGCGGGCGCGGCGGCCACGCGGCACGCCGAGCTGGCGCGGCACGAGGCGACGGTGCTCGTGGAGCTGCCGTGGGCGCCCCGGCTGCACGGCGGCCTGCCCGCCGCGCGCGCCGAGGCGGGGCGTGCGTAGGCGCATGATGGGCCGCTGGCTGCGACGACTCGGCTTCGCGCTGCTCGGCTGCGCCCTGGCGTTCGGCGTCGGCACGCTGCTCGGCGCGCCGGTCGCGTGGCCGTTCGACGTCGTCGTCAACTTCGGCGCGCCGGTCGAGGCGCCGGACCTGCGCGCGCCCGACGACGGCAGGGTGCGCGTCGTCGTGCTGCAGCACGGGCTGTTCCGCACAAGGCGCTCGCTCGACCGGCTCGAGCGCACGCTGCGCGCGAACGGCTACGAGGTGCTGAACCCAGGCTACCCGAGCACGCAGGCGCGCATCGAGGCGCACGCCGAACGGCTCGCAGCCGCGATCGCGCGTCGCGTCGCCGCCGGTCCGGTCGACGAGTTCTCGTTCGTCGGCCATTCGATGGGGGGCCTCGTCATCCAGGAGTACCTGCGCCGCCCGGACGCGCAGGAGCCGGCCGCGTGCGTCTACCTCGCGACGCCGCACCGTGGCGCCCTGCTCGCCGACGCGCGGCGGCACTGGTTCCTGTTCCGGCTGGCGATGGGCAGCGAGGCCGCGGTGCAGCTGGCCACGACCGACGCGTTCCACGCGCAGCCGATCCCGTTCGGCGCCCGCTCGGGCACGATCATCGGGGACGTCGGGGACGGCAACGGCTCGATCCCCGGCCGGGACGACGGCACCGTCGGGGTCGACGAGGCGACGTTCGCGGGCGCCGCCGCGTCGTGCACCGTGCCCTACGGGCACACGCGCATCACGCTGATGCCCGCGGTGCACCGGCAGGTCCTGCACTTCCTGCGGCACCGGGCCTTCGCGGCGGGCCCGGAGCCGCGGTAGACTGCGCGGCCCGCGATGAAGTCCACGCTCCACACCGTCCTGCTCGGCGCCGGCTTCGGCGTCGCGTTCCTGCTCGGCCAGCACTTCGCGCCGCCTCGGGCCACGGCCGGTCGGCTCGAGGCGCAGGGCCGCGGCCCCGTCACCCCGCCGCCGGCGCCGGTGCCCGCGCCGGCGACGCCGGAGGAGCAGCCGATCGTCTACACGGAGGAGGGCTCGGTCGGCACCGGCGCGAACGGCTTCGTCGCCGTGACCGGCAGCTACGGCGTCGGCACGTCGGTGCTCTACCTGATCGACACGGAGAACCGCCAGCTCGCCGTCTACGAGGCCCGCGGCGGCTCGGCCGAGCAACGGCGCATCGTGCTGGTCGGCGCGCGGCGCATCGACCTCGACCTGCAGCTGCACGGCTACAACGACCGCAGCGAGTTCGAATACGACGACCTGCAGCGGCTGTTCGAGCGGCGCGGTGGCAAGGACCGGACGGTGCGCACCGGCCTCGAGCGCGACGGCCAGTCGGGGCGCTAGCCGCCCCGGGCCCGGCAAGTCCGGGCTTCCCAACCGCGCCGCATGCGGTAAGCTCCCCAGGCCCATACGGCTGCGGCGCGGCCCGTTCGCCCGGCGGCCGCCCCGGCTCTCCCGAGAACCCCTCTCCGAAAACTCGTCCCCCGACGCAGCGAGGTTAGTCCGTGTCCGACAAGTCCGAAGATTTCCTGTCGTTCGAGAAGGCCCTCCGCGAGCTGCAGCTGCGCAGCGAGGAGCTGAAGAAGCTCGTGTCCGAGGGTGAGATCCGCGCCTACCGCGACGGCGACTCGATGAAGTTCCGCCGCGAGGACATCGCGTCGCTCGGCTCGCAGAAGGAAGGCGAGACCAAGCTGTCGTTCGCCGACTCGCTCGAGGACGACACCGGCATGGTGACGGAGGAGATCTCCGACGAGGACACGCTGCTCGCCGAAGACGACGTCGTCGAGGCGGCACCCTCGCGTCGCGCGCCCGCCCGCGCGACCCGCGCGCCGGCCCGCGTCGCCGCCGCCGTCGAGGAGAACAAGACCCCCGGCTGGGTCACGGTCGTCGCCGGCCTCGGCTTCGTCGTGCTGATCTGGGCGTTCTCGATCGTCTACGCGGTGTCGCACGAGACCGACCCGGCCGCGTCGCCGTTCACGTCGGTGTTCGCGAACAAGTAGTCGGGAACGACTCGTCGGGAACGACGGCCGGTCCGCTGCCGGCCGGCGCCGGTCGGCCCCACGCCGCCGTGCGGGCGGCAGCCACGCGGTCGGGTCGCGTCGGCCGGCCGGCGCGTGCGCTGGCCGACGCGAGAACGGGCGCGCCGCGCCACGGGCCGCCGACGCCCACGCGAGGCCGGCTGCATCGAGGCTTTTCCGCGCGGGCCCCGCT
>CALKYL010000275.1 GCA_938003515.1 uncultured bacterium | reverse complement strand
ACGACATCCCGTGCGCGCAGTCGGCGTCGATCGAGCGCAAGGAGGACGCCTGGCCGTTCGCCGAGCGCTGCGGCTACCCGCTGATCGCCAAGCCGATCGCCGGCTTCGGATCCTTGGCCACCTACCGCTGCGCGGACCGCGCCGAGCTCGAACGCGCGCTGGCGAAGCTCGACCCGTCGCCGCAAAGGCGCGTCGCCCTCGAGGAGTTCGTCGAGGGCCACGAGGGCTTCTTCGACACGATGTGCGACGACGACGGCATCCGGCACGAGTTCGTCGCGCACTACTACCCCGGCTGCCTCGAGGCCGCGCAGCAGCGCTGGATCTCGCCGCAGATCGCGGTCAGCAACCGGCTCGAACAGGGCGGCTACGAAGAGCTGCGCGAGATGAACCGCCGCGTCGTGGCGGCGCTCGAGCTGCGCAACGCCGCGACGCACATGGAGTGGTTCTTCGGGCCGAAGGGCCTGAAGTTCGGCGAGATCGGCGCCCGCCCGGCCGGCGAGAAGATCTGGGACATGTACGGCGTCGCCAACGAGTTCGACGTCTATCGGGAATGGGCCCTCGCGATCCTGGGCCGCCCGGGGCAAGAACGGCCGAGCCGGCGCTACGCGGCCGGCTCGATCCAGATCCGGCCGAGCCGCGACGGCCGCTACGTCGGCCACCGCGGCGTCGACGCGGCGTGGCAGCGCTGCGGCGAGTGGATCTACGAATACGACGTGCCCGCGCCCGGCACGCCGACGAAGGGCCTCGAGCGCGGCTGGCTCGTCAACACGTGGTTCCGCCTCAAGCACCCCGACTACGACACGCTGCGCGAGCTGATGACGTATCTCGGCGAGACCGTGCGCGCCGACGCGCGCTGATCGCCCCGAGCGCGCGGGCTCAGGCGAGGCCGAGGTCGTCCATGTCCTCTTCCTCGAAACCGAGGTAGTGGCCGAGCTCGTGCCAGAGCGTGATGCGGATCTGCTCGACGAGCTCGTCGCGGTCGCCGGCCATGCGCTCGAGGTTGCGCTGGAACAGGTAGATCGTGTTGGGCCGCAGGGGGCCGTCGTGTTCGCCGGTCTCGGTCAGCGGCACGCCGTCGAACAGGCCGAGCATGTCCGGCGCGAGCTCCTCGTCGTCCCCGCCGTCCGCCAGGTGCTCGTCGGGCAGGTCCTGCACCACGACCGGCACGCGGTCGAGGCTCTGCCGGAACTGGCGCGGCAGCTTGCGCGCGGCGCGGCGCACCTCCTTGTCGAACTCGGCGCGGCTCAGGCGCACGGGCAGGACGTACTTGTCGGGCGCCGCGCTCGCCGCGCGCTCGAACAAGCCCTCCGCCGCGTCGAGGTCGCCGCGCCGCTCGAGCACGCAGCCGAGCACGACGTCGGCGTCGGCCAGCGCGTCCGGCAGCTCGCGGGCCGCGCGCGCGGCGGCTTCGGCCTCGTCGAAGCGCCACTGCAGGAACAGGCTCATCGCGAGCCAGCAGCGCGACGACGGGCAGTCCGGGTCGCGGTCGAGCACGGCGCGGAAGTGTCGTTCGGCCTCGCGGGCGCGGCCGAGCCCGAGGCAGGCGTCGCCCCGCAGGAACGTCAGGTCCGCCGGGTTGCCGCGGCCCTCGGCCAACGCGCTGTCGACGGCCGCGAGCGCCTCCTCGAGGCGGCCGTCGTCCAGCATCGCCTCGATCTCGCGCACGACCGCGTCCTCGCCGGTCGCGGCGTCGCTGTCGGGCGGCACGATGCCTTCCGGTTCGAGGTCCATGCGTCGGCAGTGAACCGCGCCGGCCGCCCGCTGTCGAGCGCGCGGCAGGGGAGCGCCGCCGACATGGGCGGAACTGCGTACTTGCGGCCGGCTGGCCGCGCCGGTCCGCTGGTGCCGTTCCCGATCCCGAGGCCCCATGATCGAGCTGTCCAAGATCGTCTGCCCGACCGACTTCTCCCCCACATCGTCGCGCGCGGTCGACTACGCGGCCGCGATGGCGGACTCGTTCGGCGCCGAGCTCGTGTTGCTGCACGTCATCCCGGAGATGACCTACCCGCTGCGCAGCTTCGGCATGGCGTCGTCGTTCCCGCACCTGAAGGAGGAGCTGCACAACCGCGCGATGGACGCCATGCAGGAGCGCACCAAGGAGATCCACGACAAGCTCCCGAACGTGCAGGTGCACCTCGTGCTGCGCGACGGCGACGCGCACGACGTGATCCTCGACTGCGCCAAGGACCAGAAGGCGGACATGATCGTCATGGGCACGCACGGCCACACCGGCCTCAAGCACGCGCTGCTGGGCAGCACGGCGGAGAAGGTCGTGCGCATGTCCGAGGTGCCGGTGCTGACCGTGCGCACCCACGACTAGCGGACCGGCGAGCTCAGACGTCGAGCAGGCCCTCGCGGATCGCGAGGCGCGCCAGCTCGGCCGCCGAGTGGCAGTCGAGCTTGCGCTGCAGGTTCTCGCGGTGCTTCTTCACGGTGCCCAGCGACAGATCCAGCACGGCGGCGACCTCCTTGTTGGCCTTGCCGAGCGCGAGCAGCTGGAAGACCTCGCGTTCGCGCGGCGTCAGCACCGACAGCGCGGTCGCGTCGGCGTCGGTCGGGGCCTCGCCCCGCACCGCGCGCGCCATGAAGCCGCTCGCGACCTTGGGCGACAGGTAGGAGTCGCCGCGACAGATCGCGTCGATCGCAAGGCCGAGCTCCTCGGGCTCGCTGTCCTTCGACAGGTAGCCGTCGGCGCCGGCCTGCAGCGCCTGCTGCACGAACTTCATGCCCTCGTGCTGCGACGCCATCAGCACGTGGGTGTGCGGTGACGCCTTCTTGATCGGCGCGACCGCGTCGATCCCCGACATGCCCGCCATCGTGATGTCGAGGATGACGACGTCCGGCCGGAGCTCGGCCACGAGCTCGATGCCGCGCCGGGCGTCGCTCGCGTCCCCGACCACGCGGAAGCGCGGCACGGACTCGAGCAGGGACTTGAACGCCGCTCGCACGATCGCCTGATCGTCGACCAGCACGATTGTGGTGGGCTTCTTCTCGTCCATCGTGGTTCCTCCGGGATTCATCGTCGTTCCTCCGCTGATCGCGCCGAGACCGTCGCACCGGCCACCGCGCCCGGCGGCAGGTCGATCCGGAAGCACGCCCCGGAGCCGGGACGCGCGACGAGATCGATGGTGCCGCCGTGCGACTCGACGACCTTGCGACAGAACGCCAGTCCGATGCCGGTCCCGTACTCCTTGGAACTGCGGAACGGCTTGAAGATTTCCTCGCGCATGTTTGCGGGCACGCCCGGGCCGTCGTCGGCCACCTCGATGCGCAGGCCCGCGCCGCGCGCCTCGCCGCGCACGTCGACGTGGCCGTGCCCGCCGCACGCCTCGGCCGCGTTGCGCAACAGGTTGCCGAAGACCTCGCCGAACAGCTGCGGGTCGACCCGCAGCCGGATCGCCTCGTCGACGTGCAGGTCGACCGACACGTCCGCGAACGTCGGCAGCGTGGCGCACTCCTTGCGCACGCGCCCGACCAGCTCGGCCAGGCCGACCTCCTGGAGGTTCGGCGACAGGGGCTTCGCGAACGACAGCGTCTGGCCGAGCAGGCGTTCGATGCGGTTCAGGTTGCCGACGAACTCCTCGATCATGACCCGGTCCTCGACGCCGAGCTTCTCGCCGACGGCGCGCAAGGCGTGGCGCAGGCTCGTGATCGGCGTGCGGATCTCGTGGCTGAGCACCGAGGCCGACTCGCCGAGCGCGGCCAGGTTCTTCAGCAGCTGCATCTCCATCTGGCGCGCCTTGTCGCGCTCGCGCAGCAGCTTGACGTGGCGCAGGCCGCGCTCGACCGCCTCGAGCAGCTTGTCCTTGGTGACCGGCTTCTGGATGTAGTCGAAGGCGCCGCGGCGCACGGCCTCCGAGGCCGTCTCGAGGTTGGGCTCGCCGGTGATCAGGATGACCGGTTCGAGGCAGCCGCGCACCTCGACGACCTCCTGGAGCACGCGCATGCCGTCGATGTCCGGCATGACGATGTCGGTGACCAGCACCTCGAAGCGCCCCGGGTAGAGGTGCTCGTCCGCTTCGGCGAAGCCGGCCGCGCGCACGACCTCGTGGCCCTGCAGCTCGAGGAAGCGGGCGAGGGTCGCCAGCAGGCGCGCCTCGTCATCGATCAGGACGATCCTGGCCATGCGGAAACGAACAAGACGGTCGCGGACCCGTCCGGTGCTCCGGGAGCGCCGAACGCCGACCGCATTCTGGCAGGAGACCGGGCCTTCCGTCCCGGGCCGAGGTGCGCAGCGGCCGCGGGCCGTACGGCGTAGACGGACCCGCCCCGGGGAGGTAAGCAGGCGTCCTATGCACGCCGGCCCCGGCCCCCGCCCCGAGCTGCACGCCCGCCGTCGCGCCCGCGTCG